>NZ_JBYZMO010000001.1:1475997-1676289 GCF_058216335.1 Rhodoferax sp. SPJ21 | reverse complement strand
TCGTCAAGCTTCTTGACGCTGAACAGGCTCTCGGTGAAGGTGTCGGGACCGCGCATGGTGCAAAGTGGTTCGGCTCGGTGGCGATGCGTTCAGCTCAGCAGCATGCGTGCCAGGCGGGGGGGGCAAGGTGGGCAGTATTTCAGCAGCCTGCTAGGGGTTCTGGGCCAAGAATTTCTCTAGGTTCGTAGCCGCCAGTCGGTGCACCTTGTTGCGCAACAAAGGCGTCCAGCCCAGTAGCAGGCCGGGTGTGCCCAGCGCCTGGCGTGACCAGGCCCAGAAGTCAAACTGGTCGGTGTGCTGGGTGATCAGGCCGGCCGCATTGAAGCGGAAGCGCCCGTCGATGCGGTTGTGCACCAAGCGTCCGGTGCTGCTGAAGCGGTAATGCGCCTCCCAGTGCGCCTGGCCGGTGGTGGCGTCGGCCTGTACATCCCGGTATTCCAGCTTCCACACGTCCAGGCCCTTGCTGCGGGTGGCTGCGCACAGCATGCGCCACATGCCGCCAACTTCGCGCTGGCCGCGCAGCGTAAACACGGGGTCGTTGAACTGCGCATCCTCGGCGTAGCAGCGGGCCATGGTGTCGGCATCCAGGCGGGCGAAAGCAGCGTAAAAGGTCTGCAATGTTTGTTGGTTGGGGTGCATGCGGTGGCTAAAAGAAAAGTTTCATTTGGCAGGAACGTCATACCGCTGCTCCGCTCAACCTTTAACAATGCCAGAATATGAAGTTGATGTCCATGCTGGCTTACCAGGGAACCGGTCCACGTTCCTTCCGGAAAGCCTCATGTGAGGCCCAGCTGGCGCTGGTCGATGTTGCTTCCGTATTCGTCCAAAGTGAGTTTCAATTCCGTGCAGCCACTCCGATCCATTGACCCGGTCATTTCGTTTCGTAACAGCCATGGCGACACCATGCGCGGCACACTGACCAGCTACCAGTTGCGCGCGCTGGTGATGGAGGTCTACAACCCCAACTCGATTGTGCAGGTCAGCGAAGTGCTGCATGAGCTGACGGTTCGTGCTGGCGCGAAGAACATCTACAAGGGCAAGGCAGTGGTTGTCAGCCTGGTGAATACCGGTCTGATGACCGTGGTGTCTGTGACTTTGACCGACGACTGGAACGAAGTCCTGGGCATCCAGTCCGACCCTGCATCGTTTGCCGAGCAGGCCAGTGCCTTCGTTGAAGACTGGAACACCCGGTTCACCATCGGGCAGGACTACCAGGTGGCGGTGAGCGAGCTGCGGGCCTATCTTTCCGACGTGGCGCGCTGGGTGGACCAGGCTGATCTGGTGCCGTCTCTGCCGCGCGAAACCTCCGGCCGGTTGCGGGAAGATGTGTTCATGGGGCTGGCCCAGCCCCTGATGCTGAAGGCGCGTGACTACTTCGACCGTTTTGAGGCCGTGGCCAATGCCATTGAACCCGAACAGCAAGCGGCCCACCGGGTGTTTGCCCAGGCGGCCATCCATCCCTTGATCCTGCGTGCGCCCTTTGTGTACCGCACCTTCGCCAAGCCTATGGGTTACGCTGGCGACTACGAAATGGTGAATCAGATGCTGTCCGACCCGCGCGAGGGCAGCAGCACCTACTTCCAGATCGTCAACACCTTATTCCTGCAGGCCGCTGTTGCGCGAGCCCACCGCAACCGCATCGACATCTTGGACGGTTACCTGGCAGCGTTCCCTGTACCGGACGGGGCTGTTTCCGAGCCCATCCGCGTGCTCAATGTCGGCTGCGGTCCGGCGATTGAAATCCAGCGGCTCATCGCGACTCACCCAGCGCCTCAGCGGCTCGCTTTTACGTTGATGGATTTCAGTGAAGTCACATTGGCCTATACGCAGGCGCAGATTGAAGAAGCGTGTGTTAGGCGGGGTGTTCAGGTGCAGGTGGAGTGGGTCAACGAGTCGGTGCACAACCTGCTCAAGCGAGCCTCCAGCCCCGCCGCCAAGAGTTTGGACGACAAGAAGTTCGACTTTGTGTACTGCGCCGGTTTGTTTGACTATCTTTCTGAAAAGGTCTGCCAACGCCTGTTGCAATATTTTGCAGCCCGCACCAAGTCAAACGGCACCATACTGGTGACCAATGTGCACAGCAGCAACCCGGAAAAAAATACGATGGAGCATCTGCTGGAGTGGCATTTGATTTACCGGGATGAAGTCGCCATGCAGCGCATTGCGCCTGCCAGCTGCAGCGTGCAGAAGATCTACACCGACACCACCGGAGTCAACGTATTCCTCGAACTGAAAAACTCCCCGCCTTCACCGGTGAACGCCGCCTGAAGCCACGGGCTTTACAGCCGCAGGTTCACCAGGGATACCAGGCCCAGCTGGCGAACTTTCGCCTGGGATACAGCCGCGTCGGCTGTGCGCTGGCCATCGTGCTCGTGCTCGGCGGGGTGGCACTTGACCAAAGTTTCTATCCGGAGCTGGCGCAGACCTTCGGGCTGGTGCGGCTGTTGACCAGCGCCATCCTGGGCCTGTTGCTCGGCGCACTGTTCACTTCGCTCGCGGGCACCTATGTGCGTGGCATCACCCTGCTCTGGCTGACCCTGCCGCAGATCATGATCGCCTGGATGGTCTACTACACGCAGGGTTCGGCTTCGCCCTATGTGTTCGGCCTGAGCCTGGCACTGTATGCGGCGGGCATCATCATGCCAATCGGCTTTCTGCAGGGCATCGCGCTGGGTGTCTTTACCTGCTTGGCCTACATCGTCGCCTGTATTGCGCACCCGCAGCAGACGCTGGACAACACTTCCGTCATGGCGGGTAACTCGCTCTTTCTCTTGTTTTCCGCCACCATCTCCGCGGGCTGCACCTGGTTCAACGAAAAAGCCCGGCTCCAGTTGTTTCAGCTGCAGCACGAGGTGTCTGAAAAAAACGCAGCGCTGCAAAGCACCAACCAGGCGCTGGCCGACATCAAGGGCCACATGATGCAGCAGGAAAAAATGGCTGCCCTGGGCACGCTGGCGGCGGGTTTGCTGCATGAGGTGAATAACCCGGTCAATTACAGCCTGATGGCGTTGAATATGTCCTTGATGGATGCGGCGGTCGTGAACAGCCCTGACCTGAAGGAAAGTCTGGGCGATGCCAAGGAAGGTATGCAGCGGGTGCAAAGCATCGTCTCGGACCTGAAAACCTTTGCCTACCAAAAGCCGGGCGACGACCCGGGCCGCATCTTCCTGTTTGAAAAGGCCCTGCAGTCGGCCCTGCGCCTGACCGGCTTCGAGCTCAAAGGCATTGCCGTGTCGGTCGAGCTGCCCATGGACACCCATGTGCGCGGCGATGAACCCGCCTTGATCGGCGTGCTGATCAACCTTTTGGGCAATGCGGCGCTGGCGCTGCACAAGGCCGCGCGCAAGGCGCCGCGCATCGAGGTGCGGGCCGTGCGCACCGACAGCCGGCTGGAGGTGACGGTGCGCGACAACGGCACCGGCATACTGCCTGAGCACCTGGCCCGCGTGTTCGAGCCTTTCTTCACCACCCGAGATGTAGGCAAGGGCCTGGGCTTGGGTTTAAGTGTCAGCTATGCCATCGTGCAACGCCATGGTGGGGCATTGCGCGTTAGCAGCGAGCCCGGTGTGTGGACTGAATTTGCTTTTGACCTGGGGCTGGCAACCGAAAATGCCTGAACCTAGTCTTTTTTGTTGATAACCCTGGCAAGATCACGTTATGCGACCAGACAAAATCCTGTATGTAGACGACGAACCCATGGCACTCAAATATTTTGAGCGCCTGATCAGCCCCATGGCGCCGGTGCTGACCGCGCTTTCCGTGGAGGAGGGCAAGGCCGTGCTGCAAGCGCGCGGCAACGAAATCGCGGTGTTGGTGTCCGACCAGCGCATGCCCGGCGCCCATGGCAACGAGCTGCTGCGCTACGCCCGTGACCACCACCCGGCCATGGTGCGCATGCTCACCACCGCCTATTCCGAGCTGGGCGAGGCCATAGAGGCTATCAACACCGGCGAAATCTACCGCTACATCACCAAGCCCTGGGACCTGGAGCTGCTGCGTGCGGACATCCGCAATGCGCTGGAGCTGTCTGACACCCGCTGCGAGCGTGACGACCTGCTGCGCGAGAAGATGGCGGTGCACCGCCAGCAGCTGCTAGCCAGCCGCATCTCGCAACTGGCGGTGGTGTGCGCCGGTTTTCTGAACGCCGACTACGAACCCGGCCTGCTGGCCTATTTGCGCGCGGCCGAGCTGGCTGGCTGCCTGTTGCCGCCCATAGACTGGCGCAGCATGGACCACGCGGAGCTGATGCAGTACGAAGCCCAGCGCAGCGTCTCCGTGGGCCAGGCTTTGGCACAGTGGCAGCCGCACTTCGCCGCCCTGGAAACACCGGCGCAAGCCTTGCAGGCGCTGGTCGATGCCCTGCCGGGACAGATTACGTTGCAGGGCGATACCGCCGTCTTTAACGGCCGCCATCCGCTCACCTGGCTGCTGGAAGCCCCGAGCCACGAGCCGCCCTCCGGCCCGCTGGTGGCTTGGCTGGCGTGGCTGATGTGGTGGGGTAGCAATGCCCAGCTGCAGGTCAGTGGCCAGGGCCTGAGCGTGCGTCTGACGGTGGGCGGTACCCCTGCCGCACTGCCTTCGGACTGGATGGCCTTGGCCATCGAGCGCATCAGCCAGGCTGCGACGGAGTAAGCCCTTGCAGCAGCTGCGCCACGCGGCGCAGCGCATGCTGCACTGTGGCGGCGCGCACGGCAGCGCGGTCGCCAGGGAAATGCTGCACCTCGGTATGCACCACCCCTGGCAGTGCAAAGCCCAACCACACCGTGCCCACCGGCTTGTCAACACTGCCCCCCGTGGGGCCGGCAACGCCGGTAACCGCAATCGCCACCTGGGCCTGGGAGTGCGCCAGTGCCCCGGCCGCCATGGCCCGCGCCACGGGTTCGCTGACCGCACCGTGCGTAGCGATCAAGGCCGCGTCCACGCCCAACATGTCGGTCTTGGCCGCGTTGGAGTAAGTCACAAAACCCCGGTCGAACCAGGTGCTGGAGCCGGCCAGGTCGGTGCAGGCGGCGGCAATCATGCCGCCGGTACAGCTTTCGGCCGTGGCCAGAAACCAATTTTTTTTCAGCATCAAATCGGCCATCAGCGCTGGAATTACCTGCGTAGGCAGCTCTGAATTTGATAGCAATTCCATCACCAGGCCTTCCAGGCCGCAACCACCAGCAGCGTGCAAAAGGCCGCCACCAGGTCGTCGAACATGATGCCGAAGCCACCGCGCGCGTTCAGCCCCTTGAAGGCCCGGTCGGCCCAGGCCACTGGCCCGGGTTTGGCCGCGTCAAAGTAGCGGAACAGCCCGAACGCCACGGCCTGCCCCAGCAGGCCCACCGGCATCACCAGCCACAGCACCAGCCAGAAGGCCGCCACCTCGTCCCATACGATGGCGCCGGGGTCGGCCACGTTCATATGCCGCGCGCAGACCGTGCAGGCCCACCAGCCCACCACGAAGGACGCGGCAATCAGCCAGCCCATTTGTGCCGTGGTCAGCATCGGCTGTATCACCAGGAAGGCCAGCCAGGCCCACAGCGTGCCGGCGGTGCCGGGGGCGATAGGGCTCAGCCCAGAGCCAAAGCCCAGAGCCATGAAATGGGCCGGGTGCGAAAGCAGAAACCGGACGGTGGGGCGGCGCATGGGCGACGCGGAAGAAGGGCTATCCATGGCGGTCGATTATCCGGCAGCCCCGTATCATCCGCGGATGACCGCATTGCATATCTCCTCCCAGTTCGATGGCGGTGCCATCGAGGTGCTCAGCCTGGCCGACCCGCAGGACATCCGGTTGAACATCCGCCCCGACAACGCCAGCCCCTTCGCCCAGTGGTTCTACTTTTGCCTGCAGGGCGCAGCGGGTGTGCCGGTGGTGATGAAGTTCCTGAACGCCGGCCAAAGCGCCTACCCGCCCGGCTGGGACGGCTACCGCATCGTCGCCAGCGTAGACCGCCAGCACTGGTTCCGCCTGGACGCCCAGTACGACGGCCAGGTGATGAGCGTGGCCACCACGCCCAGCCACAACCGCATGTACTTCGCCTATTTCGAACCCTATTCGCACGAGCGGCATCTGGACCTGTTGGGCAGGGCGGCCGCGTCCGAGCTAGTACGGGTGGAAAGCCTGGGCGCCACGGTCGAGGGCCGCGACATGACCCTGCTGCACATCCTTGACGCACAGTTCGCCACGCCGAAAAAGAAGGTCTGGCTCATCGCCCGCCAGCACCCCGGTGAAACCATGGCCGAGTGGTTCGTCGAAGGCTTTCTGGACCGCCTGCTCGACCGCAAGGACCCCACCAGCCGCGTGTTGCTGCAGCACTGCGAATTCTTCGTCGTGCCGAACATGAACCCCGACGGCGCCGTGCACGGAAACCTGCGCACCAACGCCGCCGGCGCCAACCTCAACCGTGAATGGCGCCGCCCCAGCCTGGACGCCTCGCCCGAGGTCTTCCATGTGCGCAACAAAATGGAGGCCGTGGGCGTAGACCTGTTCCTGGACGCCCACGGCGACGAGAACCTGCCCTACAACTTCGTCGTCGGCACCGAGGCCAACCCCGGCTTCAGCCCGCGCATCGAGGCCCTGCAAAACACCTTCAAAGCCGCCTGGCTGGCCGCCAGCCCGGATTTCCAGACGGAAGTCGGCTACCCCCGCGCCGCCCCCGGCCAAGCCAACCTCAACCTGGCCACCAACTGGGTCGGGCAAAACTTCGACTGCCTGGCCTTCACCATCGAGATGCCGTTCAAGGACAACGCGAACTTGCCCGACCTCGAACACGGCTGGAATGGCGAGCGCTCGCGCAAGCTGGGGGCTAGCGTATTGGCTGCAGTGCGGGCTGTGATTGGGGGTTAAAAGTGCCTCTGGCGCAGGTATATTCTGCGCGGGAAGCTATTGAAAACGTAGCGGGTGTGCGGATGGTACTGGCCAGTCGGCACCGCAATGTGTGCCTGCGCAGCGACGGGCTTGAAAGATCGCCCACTTGCGACCGATGGCCGTTACGTAAGCCTAACCCAGCGGTAGTTCGCTATTTTCCCGGGCGCCAGGTCAAACGACTTGTTGCCAAACAGCTTGAATGATGAGCCTAACGAAACACTTGCTGGCGCATCGATCACAGCGGTGGGTTTTTTGTCGTCCACAACGATGACATCCACGGTTGCAGGTTCGGACTGGTTTCCAGAATCGTCAGTGACGATAAGCTGAAATCTGTGCCTGCCAGGAGGAAGCGGGGATGTCGCCGATACGGTGACCTCGACACTGGATTCAGTCGTCACAAGTTCTTGGCCTGTTACAAAGGTTGCCATATGTCCTCCTGCTGGTATGGGGCTGTTCCAGGGTTTGCAAGCTAGCTGTCTTGTCGCCTCATGGAATGTATGCGGCAAAGCACAGCTGCACAAGTTGGCAATTGGGGCCGATTGCAGGGACGCAAACTAGTTAAATTTTCAATGAAATTGGCAGCTTGCGCATACAGAATATGCGCAAGCTGCTATTTAAACCGTAGCAACCTCAAGCCATTCCCCACCACCAGCAAGCTGGCCCCCACGTCGGCAAAAACGGCCATCCACATGGTGCCGGAGCCCATCAGCGTCAGCACCAGGAACACGGCTTTGATGCCCAGGGCGAGGACGATGTTTTGCACCAGCAGGGTGTGGGTGGCGCGGGACAGGCGGACGAAGCGGGGGAGTTTGCGCAGGTCATCGTCCATCAGGGCTACGTCTGCCGTCTCAATAGCCGTGCCGGTGCCGGCGGCGCCCATGGCGAAGCCTATGTCGGCGCGGGCCAGGGCGGGGGCGTCGTTGATGCCGTCGCCCACCATGCCGACCTTGCCTTGGGGGCCATGTTCGGTCAACGCGGTTTCGATACGCTGCAGTTTGTCCTGCGGCAGCAGGTCGCCCTGGGCTTCGTCTATGCCGACCTGGTCTGCGATGGCGCGGGCGGTGTGGGCGTTGTCGCCGGTCAGCAGGCTGGTGCGCACGCCCAGCGCGTTCAGCTCCTGGATGGCCTGGCGGCTGCTGTCTTTGAGCGTATCGGCCACGGCAAATACAGCCTGCACGCCCTGGGTGTTGGCCAGCAGGATGGCGGTTTTGCCCTGCGACTCCAGCGCGGTGAGCTGGGCTTCTAGCGCATCCGAGCACAGGCCTTGTTCGTGCACCAGCCGGTGGTTGCCCAGGGTGTAGCGTGTGCCGGCGATCTGGCCCTGGGTGCCGCGCCCGGGCAGGGCTTCAAACTGGTCCACGGTGTGCAGGTTGATGCCGTCGCGCTGTGCGGCCTGGGCCACGGCGCGGGATACGGGGTGGTCGGAACGGCTGGCCAGGCTGGCGGCCAGGCTGCGCGCTTCGGCTTCCGTGGTGTTGCCGAGCAGCGCAAAGTCGGTCTGCACCGGCTTGCCGTGGGTGAGGGTGCCGGTTTTGTCCAGCGCCAGCCAGGCCAGTTTGCGGCCTTCTTCCAGGTACACGCCGCCTTTGACCAGAATGCCCAGGCGCGCGGCGGCGGCCAGGCCGCTGACGATGGTGACGGGGGTGGAGATCACCAGCGCGCAGGGGCAGGCAATCACTAGCAGCACCAAGGCTTTGTAGATCCAGGCCAGCCAGTTGCCATCTAGCAGCAGAGGTGGCAACACAGCGACGGCAACGGCCAGGGCGAAGACGATGGGGGTGTAGACCTGGGCAAACCGGTCCACAAAACGCTGGGTCGGGGCGCGTGCGCCCTGGGCGGCCTGCACCGCGTGGAGGATGCGGGCCAGGGTGCTGTCGCCGGCGCGGGCGGTGACGCGGTATTCGAATGAACCAGTGGCGTTGACGGTGCCGGCAAATACGTGGTCGCCCTCGGCCTTGTCCACGGGCAGGCTCTCACCGGTGATGGGCGACTGGTCGATGGTGGAGCGGCCTTGGGTGATCTGGCCGTCCAGCGCCAGGCGTTCGCCGGGTTTGACGCGCACCTGGGTGCCCAGGGCCACCGATTTGGCGTCTACCTCGCGCCAGCTGCCGTCGGCCTGCTGCACCGTGGCCTGTTCGGGGGCGAGTTGCATCAGGCCTTGGATGGCGTTGCGCGCGCGGTCGAGCGAGCGGGCTTCGATCAGCTCGGCCACGGTGAACAGCACCATCACCATGGCGGCTTCGGGCCACTGGCCCAGCAGCAGCGCGCCGGTGACGGCGATGCTCATCAGGGCGTTGATGTTGAGGTTGCCGTTGCGCATGGCGATCCAGCCCTTCTTATAGGTGCTCAGCCCGCAGGACAGCACGGCCATGATGGCCAGCAGCGCCGGCACCCAGGCCGGCAGCCCGGCCCAGTGGCTGGCCTCGGAGGCGATGGCGGCAATGCCGGCCAGCGCCAGCGGTGTCCAGGATTTGGCGGGTTCGGGCGCAGGAGGCGGGGCTGCGGCATCGGCCAGCTCCGGGGTAAAGCCCAGGGAGCGCACGGCATCCAGAATCGGCTGCAGGGCGTCCGGCGCGTGCGTGACGGTCAGCACGCGCTGCATCAGGTTGAACTCCAGCCCCGTGACACTTTCCATGCCGCCCAGTTTCTTGCGCAACAGTGCTTCTTCGGTAGGGCAGTCCATTTGCAGGATGCGGATGGGGGTGGTGCTGCCTTGCGTCCCGGTGACTGGCGTGGCGAGCTGCTCCAGCGCGGGCGCCGCATCGTGCGCACAGCAACTGTGGGCGTCGTGACCGTGGTCATGTGCATGGCCATGTGTGTGGTCATGGTGCGCATGCGAATCGTGGTCGTGTGTGTGGGCGGACATAAGGGCTTCCTGGATGGCGTTAAGCCCATTAGACAAGCTGAAGTTACTATAGAGTCAACCCCATTCTTGGATAGCCTTATGAAAATCGGCGAATTGGCCCAGGTGGCCCAGTGCACGGTGGAGACGGTGCGCTACTACGAGAAGGAAGGGCTGCTGCCCGCGCCGGCGCGCACGGCGGGCAATTTCCGTGTGTACGGGCCCGAGCATGCGGAGCGGCTGCGTTTCATCCGCAACTGCCGGGCGCTGGACATGAGCCATGAAGAAATCCACAGCTTGCTGCGCCTGGCCGACCAGCCAGCCGAGGGCTGCGGCGCCATCAACGCGGTGTTTGACCAACATATCGCCCACGTGGACGAACGCATACGCGAGTTGACCCAGCTGAAACAGCAACTAGCAGGTTTGCGCGAAAGGTGTAGCAGCGAGCAGGCGGCGGATGCCTGTGGCATCTTGCAGGGCCTGGCGGCGATGGAAGTGGAATCCCGGCCCGAACGGCATACGCACCTGGGGTGAAAGTGCTGTCCGTTAACAGGTGTCTAAATGGTCGCTGGCGCATATAGAAATTGCGCAGCGTGCTACTCAAAATGTAGCAATTTATGGTGTTTTCCATGCTGGCAAGTCAATGCCAGCATGGTCGTTCAACCCCACCATAGGGTTCTCGGCTTGGTTCTTGCTAGATGTCCCAGGCCTGGCCTTAGGGGCTCAAGCCAGTGGACATGGCAGCAGTGGCCGGCAGCCGAAGGCGCTATTTAGGCGCGGTTTTGCAGTTCGTGGCGGTCAGCTGCGGCGAACAGATCAGCGGCGAAACCACGGTCGGTGTCGGCGTAGCTTTCGGCCAGCAAGCGGACTTGTTCGGCTTCTTCGAACACGGTCAGGTCACGTGGCGCAGCTGTCTTGAACAGCGAAGCGTGCAGAGCGGAAAACAGGTTGGACGTGGCGGCGAAGAATTCGCGGGTAGCGGAACTGACGGCAGGTGCGGTTGCGGAGCTGGTCAGTTGGTAAGCATTGGTAGTCATGGTGGTTACTCCTGTACATCGGGTTGACGTTGGAGTGAATTATAGGGTTAACCCTCAACTCGGTCTAGTGAAATCCTAGGGTTAACCCTCTACCGTGATTTAGATCACGCGCTGTTGTTTTTATTCCAAAACTGTTTGACGTACGGCATGTTCCCAGCGGGCCATCAGCTCCGTCGCCCGTGCGGTGCTGAGCGTGGGCAGGAAGCGCCGCTCGGCGCGCCACAGGGCAGATAGCTCCTCTGTATTGCGGTAGACGCCCACGGCCAGCCCGGCCAGATAGGCGGCACCTAAGGCGGTAGTTTCGGTGACGGCGGGGCGTATCACCGGGATGCCCAGCAGATCGGCCTGGAACTGCATCAGCAGGTCGTTTACGCATGCGCCGCCATCCACTCGCAGCTCGGCCACGGGTGTGCCACCGGCCTCTACCGCGTCGCGGCCCATGGCTTGCAGCAGGGCGGCACTCTGGTAGGCAATGCTTTCCAGCGCTGCCCGGGCAATATGGGCTAGGCTGGTGCCACGGCTCAGGCCGGTGATGCTGCCGCGCGCATCCGGCTTCCAATACGGCGCACCCAGACCGGTAAAGGCCGGCACGAACATCACGCCGCCCGAGTCGGGCACGCTTTGCGCCAGGCTTTGCACTTCGCCGCTGTTGTGGATGGCGTGCAGGCCGTCGCGCAGCCACTGCACCACCGCGCCGCCCACGAACACGCTGCCTTCGGTAGCGAATTCGGGTTGTGCCGTGGGCTGGGCTGCGCTGGTGGTCAGCAGGCCATTGTGGGACGTCTGGAAGGTAGTGCCGGTATGCATCAGCATGAAGCAGCCCGTGCCATAGGTGTTTTTGGCCATGCCGGCTTTGAAGCAGGCTTGGCCGAACAGTGCGCTCTGCTGGTCGCCGGCTACGCCGCCTATCGGAATGGCCTGGCCCAGCAGGGCGGGGCTGACATCACCGAAGATGGCGCTGCTGGGTTTCACGGTGGGCATCAGGCTGGCGGGAATGTCCAGCGCGGCCAGCAGCTCGGCGTCCCACTGGTTGCTATGCACATTGAACAGCATGGTGCGGGATGCGTTGCTGACGTCGGTGGCGTGCACCTGCCCTTCGGTCAGCTGCCACATCAGCCAGCTGTCGACGGTGCCAAAGGCCAGCTCGCCGCGTTCTGCCTGGGCGCGGGCGTTCGGCACGTGGTCCAGCAGCCACTTCAACTTGGTGCCCGAAAAATAGGCATCGACCAGCAATCCCGTCTTGCGCTGGATCACATCGGCCAAGCCATCGGCGCGCAGTTGCACGCAGGTGGGTTCGGCGCGGCGGTCCTGCCAGACGATGGCGTGGTGTATGGGTAAGCCGGTGGCGCGGTTCCACACCACCGTGGTTTCGCGCTGGTTGGTGATGCCCACCGCACGGATGTCCTTGGCCTGCAGCCCGGCCTTGGCCAAGGCTTCGCGGGCGGTGCTGAGCTGGGTGCGCCAGATCTCCATCGGGTCATGTTCGACCCAGCCGGGCTGGGGAAATATCTGGGGCAGCTCCAGTTGCGCCTGGCTGACGATGTGGCCGTCGGCGTGGAACACGATGCTGCGGGAGCTGGAGGTGCCCTGGTCCAGGGCGAGCAGATAGGTCATGGTTGTGTGGCGAGGTGGCAGCGGACTTGGGCGTCACGCAGCAGGGAGGGAAAGGGTTCGGGGACCGGGCCGTCGGTAAACAGGCGGTCGATCTGCGACAGGCTGGCTACTTCCACCATGGCCGGGCGGTTGAATTTGCTGCTGTCGGCGGCCAGCCAGACTTCGCGGGCGTGGCTGATGATGGCCTGCGAGACCTTGACTTCGCGGTAGTCGAAGTCGCGCAGCGTGCCGTCGGCTTCAATGGCCGAAATGCCGATCAGCGCAATATCCACCTTGAACTGCCGTATGAAATCGATAGCAGCCTCGCCCACCACGCCACGGTCCCGTCCGCGCACCACGCCGCCGGCAATGATGACTTCACACTGCGGATTGGCGCTGAGGATGGTGGCTACGTTCAGGTTGTTGGTGATGACGCGCAGCCCCTTGTGCTGTAGCAGGGCCTTGGCGATCGCCTCGGTGGTGGTGCCGATGTTCAGGATCAGCGAACAGTCGTTGGGCACCTCGGCCGCCACGGCGCGCGCAATGCGGGCCTTGCCTTCGGCGTGCAGGTTCTCGCGCTGCGGATGGGCGATGTTCTCAATCGTCGAACTGGGCACGCGCACGCCGCCGTGGAAGCGCGTCAGCAGGCCATCGTCGGCCAGGCGCTGTACGTCGCGGCGCACGGTTTGCAGCGTGACGCCCAGCTTGTCGGCCAGCTGGTCAACGGTAAGAGAGCCCTGGGCCTGTACGGCCTGCAGAAGCAGCAGTTGTCGGGGGTTGGGGTTCACGGGGTTTCGTTTCGGAAAAAACTAGCGGCTGACTTTAAAACGAAAGACAAAGAACGTTCTAAGGGTTGCTACCGATAAAAAAGAAACACAAACGAACAATAATCATCAAATTCGAAAACGCAAGTTTGTAAATTCGGCAAAGGATTGTGATGCAGTTGAGCTTAGAAGGCGTCAGCAAAAAGGTGGGGGCACAGACCTGGCTGTACGAGATGGGTTTGGCGCCCCAGCCCGGCGCCGTGACCGTGTTGCTGGGTGCCACACAGGCAGGTAAGACCAGCCTGATGCGCATCATGGCGGGCCTAGATGTGCCCACCCATGGGCGGGTGCGGGTGGACGGTGTGGACGTGACCGGTCAGCCGGTGCGCGAGCGCAATGTGGCCATGGTCTACCAGCAGTTCATCAACTACCCCTCGCTCACGGTGCGCGACAACATCGCCTCGCCTTTGAAGCTGCGCGGCGAAAAGAATATGGACCAGCGCGTACGCGAGTTGGCCGAGAAGCTGCACATTGAGATGTTCCTGGAGCGCTACCCGGCCGAGCTGTCGGGCGGCCAGCAGCAGCGCGTGGCCCTGGCCCGGGCGCTGGCCAAGGCTGCGCCCCTGATGCTGCTGGACGAGCCGCTGGTGAATCTGGACTACAAGCTGCGTGAAGAACTGCGCGACGAACTCAGCTCGCTGTTTGCTGCGGGTGAATCCACGGTCATCTATGCCACGACCGAGCCGGGCGAAGCCTTGCTACTGGGTGGCTACACCGCGGTGATGGATGCGGGCGAATTGCTGCAGTACGGCCCCACGGCGGAGGTATTCCACCGGCCCAAGTCGCTGCGCGTGGCACGGGCTTTCAGCGATCCACCGATGAACCTGGCTGCTGGCCATACGGCGGCTGGCGGCGTGCAGTTGCAGTCCGGGCCGCTGTTGGCCCTGGCTTTGCCGGCCACGCAGGCTGGCGGCTTGACGGTGGGTCTGCGTGCCAGTGCGCTGCGGGTGCAGGAGCGGCCTGGTGACGTGGCTTTGAACGGGCATGTGGAGCTGGCGGAAATTTCCGGTTCCGACACCTTTGTGCATGTGGCGACGCCGATTGGCGAACTGGTGGCCCAACTCACCGGTGTGCATTATTTCGAACTGGGGGCTGCATTGACCTTGTATTTCCACGCCACGCAGGCCTATGTGTTTGATGGTCAAGGCAGTTTGCTGCTGGCCCCGGTCCGCCAGGGAGCTGTGTAATGGCCCGCATTGAACTGGACCTGGCGCACGCTTACCGCGCCAACCCCACACAAGACAGCGACTACGCGCTGTTGCCTTTGAAGATGAGCTTCAACGACGGCGGCGCCTATGCTTTGCTCGGCCCCTCGGGCTGCGGCAAGACGACCATGTTGAACATCATGTCCGGCCTGCTGGCGCCATCGCAGGGCACCGTGCTGTTTGACGGCAAAGACGTGACCCGTGCCTCGCCGCAGGAGCGCAACATCGCCCAGGTGTTCCAGTTTCCGGTGATTTACGACACCATGACGGTGGCCGAGAACCTGGCCTTTCCGCTGCGCAACCGCAAGGTGCCGCAGGCGCAGATCGACAAGCGTGTGGGCGAGATCGCTGAGATGCTGGAAATGAGCGGCCAGCTGAACCAGCGCGCAGCCAACCTGGCGGCGGACGCCAAGCAGAAGATCTCGCTGGGCCGCGGCCTGGTGCGGCCCGACGTATCGGCCGTGTTGTTCGACGAGCCACTGACGGTGATCGATCCGCACCTGAAATGGCAGCTGCGCCGCAAGCTCAAACAGATCCACCGTGAGCTGAAGCTGACGCTGATCTACGTGACCCATGACCAGGTAGAGGCGCTGACCTTTGCCGAGCAGGTGGTGGTGATGACGCGTGGCCGTGCCGTGCAGGTAGGCTCGGCCGACGCGCTGTTCGAGCGGCCCAGCCATACCTTTGTGGGCAATTTCATTGGCTCGCCAGGCATGAACTTCTTGCCTGTGCAGGCTTCGGCCGACACCTTGCAAGTCGCCGGTGCGCAATGGCAGCTGCCAAGGGCCCTGCCCCAGGGGGCGCTGAAGCTGGGCGTGCGCCCTGAATACGTCTCGCTGGCGCAGCCCGCTACGCGGGGGGCGCTGCTGTGCACGGTATCGAAGATCCAGGATGTGGGTACGCATGTGATGCTGACTGCCGCGGTCGATGGGCAGGTGCTCAAAGCCCGGCTGAGTCCCGAAGTGCAACTGCCAGCCGTCGGCGAGGTGGTCTGGCTGCAGGTGCTGGGCGAGCACACCTGCTTTTATAAGAACGAGGAGATTGTGCAATGAACGCCGTGCCGAACCGCTTCAAACAAGTTCGCGCCCCCTTGGGGGGTAGCGCCACCGCCTTGGCGGCAAGCGTGGGGGCCATATGAGCACCACAACCAAACCGGTGAACCAGAAGGCCTGGTTCTTGATCTTGCCGGTGCTGATCTGCGTGGCGTTTTCTGCCATCGTGCCGCTGATGACGGTGGTGAACTATTCGGTGCAGGACATCATCTCGCCAGAGCGGCGGGTGTTCGTAGGCACCGAATGGTTTGTACAAGTGATGCGCGACGAGGAGCTGCATGCTGCGCTGTTGCGCCAACTGGTGTTCTCCCTGTCGGTCCTGGCAGTGGAGCTGCCTCTGGGTATCTTGCTGGCCTTGTCCATGCCGGCCGAGGGTTTGAAGGCGTCGCTGGTGCTGGTGATCGTGTCGCTGTCCCTGCTGATTCCGTGGAACGTGGTGGGCACCATCTGGCAGATTTTTGGCCGCTCCGACATCGGCTTGTTGGGGGCTGCGCTGCAGGGCATGGGTATTGACTACAGCTACACCGGCAACGCCACCCATGCATGGCTGACGGTGCTGGTGATGGATGTGTGGCATTGGACGCCATTGGTTGCCTTGCTGGGTTATGCGGGTCTGCGTTCGATACCAGACGCCTACTACCAGGCCGCACGGATTGATGGAGCCAGCAAGTTCGCGGTGTTCCGCTACATCCAGCTGCCCAAGATGCGCGGCGTGCTGATGATTGGCGTACTGCTGCGCTTCATGGACAGCTTCATGATCTATACCGAGCCCTTTGTGCTGACGGGCGGGGGACCGGGCAATGCGACCACCTTCTTGTCGCAGTTCTTGACGCAGAAGGCTGTGGGCCAGTTTGACCTGGGTCCGGCCGCAGCGTTCTCGTTGATCTACTTTTTGATCATCTTGCTGCTGTGTTTCATTCTGTACAACTGGATGCAGCGCGTCGGCACCCAAGAAAAAGAAGGCGGCCATGAATAAGCCCAAATTTCAAAAGCGGACTATCTTTCTGTTCGCCTACATCATCTTCGCCCTGGTGCCCATCTACTGGATGGTGAATATGTCGTTCAAGACTAACCAGGAAATTGTGGCCAGCTTTACGCTGCTGCCCCAGCATTTCACCTGGGACAACTACCGCACCATCTTGACCGACCCGTCGTGGTACTCGGGCTATATCAACAGCCTGATTTACGTCAGCATGAACATGGTGATCACGCTCACCGTGTCCTTGCCAGCAGCGTATGCGTTCTCGCGCTACAGCTTTCTGGGCGACAAGCATGTGTTCTTCTGGCTGCTGACCAACCGTATGACCCCGCCTGCGGTGTTCCTGCTGCCTTTCTTCCAGCTCTATACCACCGTGGGCCTGATGGACACGCACTTGGCCGTGGCCCTGGCGCACTTGCTGTTCAGCGTACCGCTTGCGGTGTGGATTTTGGAAGGTTTCATGAGCGGTATTCCTCGCGAGATTGACGAGACGGCCTATATCGACGGCTATACATTCCCGCGCTTCTTCCTGACCATCTTCCTGCCGCTGATCAAGGCGGGTGTGGGTGTGGCGGCGTTCTTCTGCTTCATGTTTAGCTGGGTAGAACTTCTGCTGGCACGCACCCTGACCAGCGTGAATGCCAAGCCCATTGTGGCGACCATGACGCGCACCGTGTCGGCGTCGGGCATGGACTGGGCCACTCTGGCGGCGGCTGGCGTCTTGACCATTGTCCCAGGCGCCATCGTGATCTGGTTTGTACGCAACTACATCGCAAAAGGTTTTGCGATGGGCCGTGTCTAGGAGGTTGATATGTTTGAGTGGATGGCGTGGACCTTGCCGGTCGCAGTGTTCTTTATTTGTATTGCGCTGATGTTGGCGGGCATGACGGTGTGGGAGATCAAGTCGCCCACCACCTTACGGCGCGGCTTCTTGCCGATAGAGACCACGCGCGGCGACCGTTTGTTCATTGGCTTGCTGAGTGCAGCCTATGTGAATCTGGCTTTTGTGGGATTGAGCGGCAAGTTTGCCGAGTGGTTCCAGCTGGACGGCGACCCGTCCATCTGGATCAGTTTTGTGCTGTCCATGGCCCTGCTGATGGTGATCATGCGCAAGGGCTAGGCATGGTGTTCCGAGGATCCGGCTTTTACTGCCCCCAGAGCCGAGCACGCCTTTCGTTGAATGGGGGTGTATACCAATGAGGAGACGAGACATGAAGATGCGTTATTCCATACTGGCCATTGCCGCAGCTTGCGCGCTGACAGGCCATGCGTTTGCCGATGAAGCGGCCGCGAAGAAGTGGATCGACAGCGAGTTCCAGCCATCGACCCTGAGCAAGGACAAACAGGCCGCCGAGATGAAGTGGTTCATCGAAGCCGCGAAGAAGCTGCAGGCCAAGGGGGTCAAGGAAATCTCGGTGGTATCCGAAACCCTGACCACGCATGAATACGAGTCCAAGACTCTGGCCAAGGCGTTTGAAGAAATCACGGGCATCAAGGTCAAGCACGACGTGATCCAGGAAGGCGATGTGGTCGAGAAGCTACAGACTTCCATGCAGTCGGGCAAGTCGATTTACGACGGCTGGATTTCGGACTCGGACCTGATCGGAACGCACTACCGGTACGGCAAAATTCTGGCGCTGTCGGACTACATGGCCGGCGCGGGTAAGGAGTTCACCGATCCAGATCTGGATTTGAAGGACTTCATCGGCACCAGCTTTACCACGGCGCCCGACAAGAAGATGTACCAGCTGCCTGACCAGCAGTTTGCCAACCTGTACTGGTTCCGTGCCGACCTGTTTGCACGCCAGGACCTGAAGGACAAGTTCAAGGCCAAATACGGCTACGACCTGGGCGTACCGCTGAACTGGAGTGCCTATGAGGATATCGCCGCCTTCTTCAGCGAAGACGTGAAGACCCTGGATGGCAAGCCCATCTACGGCCACATGGATTACGGCAAAAAAGATCCCTCGCTGGGCTGGCGTTTCACCGATGCCTGGCTGTCCATGGCTGGTGCGGCGGATATCGGCATTCCAAACGGCATGCCTATCGATGAATGGGGCATCAAGGTGGCCGACGACAAGTGCACTCCGGTGGGTGCATCGGTGTCGCGCGGTGGTGCCACCAACTCGCCAGCGGCTGTGTACGCCTTGACCAAGTACATCGACTGGATGAAGAAGTACGCGCCCAAGGAAGCCATGGGCATGACCTTTGGTGAGTCCGGCCCTGTGCCAGCGCAAGGCCAGATCGCTCAGCAAATCTTCTGGTACACCGCTTTCACGGCCGACATGGTGAAGCCCGGTCTGCCCGTAGTCAATGCGGACGGTACGCCCAAGTGGCGCATGGCTCCCGGCCCGAATGGACCCTACTGGAAGCAAGGCATGCAGAACGGTTACCAGGACGTAGGTTCCTGGACCTTCTTCAAGGACCACGACGCCAACAAGGTGGCTGCAGCCTGGCTCTACGCCCAGTTCGTGACCAGCAAGACGGTGTCTTTGAAGAAGTCGATCACCGGTTTGACCTTCATCCGTGACAGCGATATCCGCGCCGACTACTTCACGCAAAACGCCAACAAGTACGGCGGCCTGATCGAGTTCTACCGCAGCCCTGCGCGTGTGGCCTGGACGCCGACCGGCACCAATGTGCCTGACTACCCCAAGCTGGCGCAGCTGTGGTGGAAGAACGTGGCCGAGGCGGTAACGGGTGAGAAGACGCCGCAGAAAGCCATGGATAACCTGGCCGATGAGATGGACAACGTGATGTCGCGTCTGGAGCGCGCTGGCATGGCCAATTGCGCGCCCAAGCTCAATCCCAAGGGTGACCCCAACAAGTATCTGAGCGATGCACATGCCCCATGGAAGAAGCTTGCGAACGAAAAGCCCAAGGGCGAAACCATTGCCTATGACACCTTGTTGAATGCCTGGAAGAACGGCAAGGTCCGCTAAGCGCGTAACAGAGATGCAATAAGCTCTGCAACGGCTGCGTGGCCTTCTGCGCCACGCAGCCTTTTTGGTTGGCATGCTTCGCGCATGTCAACTTGTTTGATTGCTGGAATCTTGGTTTATGACGCTCGCCCCTTCGCCCCGATCGACTTTGCGCACTGCACTGATGGCGCAGCTCAGCGGGCCTGCTCAATTCGATGTGGTGGTTATCGGCGGTGGCGCGACAGGTCTAGGGGTGGCTCTGGATGCCGCTTCGCGTGGATTCAGTGTGGCCTTGGTCGAATCCCATGACTTTGCCAAGGGCACGTCATCGCGTGCGACCAAGCTGGTGCACGGTGGCGTGCGCTATCTGGCCCAAGGCAATATCGCCCTGGTGCGCGAAGCCTTGCACGAGCGCACCACGCTGCTGCACAACGCGCCCCATCTGGCGCAGCCGCTCGCTTTTGTGATGCCGTCCTACAAGCTTCTGGACACGCCTTTTTACGGCATCGGGCTCAAGATATACGACGCCCTTGCCGGCAAGGCCGGCCTGGGGTCCACAGAATTTTTAGGCAAAGAAAAGACCCTGCATTACCTGCCCACTGTGCGTGCACAGGGGCTCAAGGGCGGGGTCAAGTATTGGGATGGCCAGTTTGACGATGCCCGTCTGGCATTGGTGCTGGCCCGTACCGCGGCCGACCAAGGGGCCGTGGTGGTCAATTACTGTGCCGCCACCGGTTTGTTGCATGAAGACGGCAAGGTGGCCGGCGTGCATTGCCAGGATCGTGAAACCGGCACCCACATGACGCTGCGCGCACGCTGCGTGGTGAATGCCACGGGTGTCTGGGTGGATGAATTTCGCCAAAAGGACGGCGACGCAACAGGCCGCGCCGCCAAGCCCATGGTCGCACCCAGCCAGGGCGTGCACATCGTGGTGGACCGCGAGTTTTTGCCAGGCGACCACGCAATGCTGGTGCCCAAGACCGCCGATGGCCGGGTTTTGTTTGCCGTGCCATGGTTGGGCAAGACCATTCTGGGCACCACGGATACGCCGCGCCATGATCTGGACCGCGAGCCCCTGCCGTTCAAGGAAGAGGTGGAGTTCATTCTTGGTGAATCAGGCCGCTACCTGAGCCGGGCACCCTCCCGGGCCGACGTGAAAAGCGTCTGGGTAGGCCTGCGTCCACTGGTCAAGCCGCAAGATGAGGATGGTGGTAATACCAAGGGCATCAGCCGCGAACACACGGTGCTGGTCAGCCGCAGCGGCATGGTCACCGTGACCGGTGGCAAATGGACCACCTACCGCGCTATGGCAGAAGACGTTTTGGACAAGTGCTTTGGCGCGGATCTCCTGCAGCCGCGCAAGCCGGTTTGTACGGCGACCTTGCGCTTGATTGGTGCCGGTGCGGTACCGACGGGTGGCTTGCAGCACAAAATGAGCGATGCGCCGGGTTTGCAGGCCTACGGCAACGAGCAGGATCTGGTGCGGTCTTTGCCTGGTGGTGGGCGTGCGCTGGGCGGCGGCCTAAGCGAAGCCATGGTGCGCTTTGCTGCCCGCTTTGAATATGCCCGCACGGTGGAGGATGTGCTGGCGCGTCGTAGCCGGCTGCTGTTTCTGGACGCGCGCCAGGCCGCCTCCTTGGCGCCGGCGGTGGCAGACATCCTGCTGCAAGAAACCGGTGTTGACCCGCAGACCGAGGCGTTTTTGATCCTGGCCGAACAGTACGCCACCTTGCCCGCATGAAACCCCTGGCGCAATGGCCGCTGGAGCAGCGGCGTGGCGTGTGGGGCGTGCTTACCGATATAGACGACACGCTGACAACAGACGGTGCCATCACCCCCGACGCTTTGCAGGCTTTGCAGGATTTGAAGTCTGCAGGTCTGGCTGTGATTGCCATTACCGGGCGCCCGGTGGGTTGGAGTGAGCCGTTTGCCCAGTCCTGGCCGATCGATGCCATCGTCGCCGAGAACGGCGCCGTAGCGTTGATAAATAGTAATGAAATTGGCCTCCAGCGCAGTATTCATATGCGTCAGGTGCTATCAAAAATATATATTCAGGACGCAGTTACGCGGCAAGCCAATCAGGTGCGCATGCAGAGGCTGGCCGAGCGCGTGCTGGCCGAAGTACCCGGTGCTTGCCTGGCCGAAGATTCTGCGGGCAGGGAAACCGATATCGCCATTGACCACAGCGAATTCAGCCATTTGTCGCCGGCCCAGATTGCCCAGGTGGTTGCCGTGCTGGAGGCGGGGGGCATGCGCGCGACGGTCAGCTCCATCCATATCAATGGCTGGTTTGGCGGGCACAACAAGTGGGAGGGCGCGCGCTGGATCGTGCAAACACTGTTTGGGCGTGCGCTGGAGGCTGAAATGGGGCGCTGGGTTTATATAGGCGACTCCACCAATGACCAGCGCATGTTCGAGGCGATGCCGCAAACCGTGGGTGTAGCCAACATCCGCAGATTCGAGGCCGATTTGGCATTTAAACCACAGTACGTAACCCAAAAAGACCGTGGGGCTGGCTTTGCGGAGGTCGCAAACGCCATCTTTGCAGCATTTCGACAAGAAAAAGCATAGTTGGCGTTGTTGTGCGTGTCTTTTATGTGCACGCAGTTGACGCGCTTTTAAATATTCTGCATAATTGAGGGCTTCGCTCCTAAAAAGCGATGCTTCTGCCCAAAGGAAGCGCTATGAGTGGTTTGTAGCGTGGACGACGGGCCCAAGACTGATTGCGTGCTGCGGCTTAGGCTGGGGCACTCGATGCAAGTTGGGAAAACATAGACATGATCCAAACTGAATCCCGGTTAGATGTTGCCGACAATACCGGCGCGAAATCCGTTCTCTGCATCAAGGTGCTGGGCGGGTCCAAGCGTCGTTACGCAAGTGTTGGTGACATCATCAAAGTGAGCATCAAAGAAGCCGCTCCACGTGGTCGCGTCAAAAAAGGCGAGATCTACAGTGCAGTGGTTGTGCGCACGGCCAAAGGTATCCGTCGTGCAGACGGTTCGCTGGTCAAATTCGATGGCAACGCAGCTGTGTTGCTGAATGCAAAGCTGGAGCCCATCGGCACCCGCATCTTCGGACCAGTGACGCGCGAATTGCGCACTGAAAAGTTCATGAAGATCGTGTCCTTGGCCCCTGAAGTTCTGTAAGGACGCGACATGAACAAGATTCGCAAAGGCGACCAAGTAGTCGTGCTCACCGGGCGCGACAAAGGCAAGCGCGGTACTGTCGCGCTTCGTAAAGATGATTCTTACCTGTTGGTCGATGGCGTCAACATGGTCAAGAAGCACGCTAAGCCAAACCCAATGAAGGGCGAGGCCGGCGGTATCGTCGAAAAGAACATGCCAATTCACCAGTCCAACGTGGCCATTTTCAATGCTGCTACCGGTAAGGCTGATCGTGTTGGAATCAAGGTGCTGGCGGACGGGAAGCGCACACGCGTTTACAAGTCCAGCGGCGAAGAAATCAAGGTGGCATGAGCATGGCACGTTTACAACAACACTATCGCGAAAAAGTCGCTCCAGAGTTGATGGCCAAGTTTGGCT
Organism: Rhodoferax sp. SPJ21; assembly: GCF_058216335.1. NCBI lineage: Bacteria > Pseudomonadati > Pseudomonadota > Betaproteobacteria > Burkholderiales > Comamonadaceae > Rhodoferax > Rhodoferax sp. SPJ21. Next base: position 1,653,444 of record NZ_JBYZMO010000001.1, on the reverse strand, counting down.
ACACCTCGGTGATGCAAGTTCCACGTTTCACCAAGATCACCTTGAACATGGGTGTGAGCGAAGCTGTATCCGACAAAAAGGTTATGGACAACGCTGTGGCTGACCTGACCAAGATCGCGGGCCAAAAGCCTGTGGTGACCAAGGCCAAGAAGGCTATCGCCGGTTTCAAAATCCGCGAAGGCCAAGCCATTGGTTGCATGGTGACCTTGCGTGGCGTTCAGATGTTTGAGTTCCTGGACCGTTTTGTGACCGTGGCTTTGCCCCGTGTACGTGACTTCCGCGGTATCTCTGGTCGCGCTTTCGATGGCCGTGGTAACTACAACATCGGCGTGAAAGAGCAGATCATTTTCCCTGAAATCGAGTACGACAAGGTTGATGCCTTGCGCGGTCTCAATATCAGCATCACGACGACGGCAAAGAACGACGAAGAGTGCAAGGCACTGCTCGCTGGTTTCCGTTTTCCGTTCAAGAACTGAGGTGACGTGTGGCTAAAAAAGCTTTGATCGAGCGCGAGCTCAAGCGTGACCGTCTGGTCGCCAAATATGCAGCTAAGCATGCGGAACTGAAGGCAACTTCGAACGACGCAAAGAAAAGCGAAGAAGAGCGCGCAGTAGCCCGTTTGGCTCTGCAGCAGCTCCCACGTAACGCTAACCCTACTCGTCAACGCAATCGTTGCGCGATCACGGGTCGTCCACGTGGCACGTTCCGTCAGTTTGGTCTGGCCCGCGCTAAGGTGCGTGAGCTGGCTTTCGCTGGCGATATCCCCGGTATGGTTAAGGCCAGCTGGTAAGTAAGGCAGGAGAACTAGACATGAGTATGAGTGACCCCATTGCCGACTTGCTGACCCGTATCCGCAACGCGCAAATGGTAGCTAAGACTACCGTATCGATCCCCTCTTCCAAAGTGAAGGTGGCGATTGCCCAAGTGCTGAAGGACGAAGGCTACATTGACGGCTTCAAGGTGAAAACCGATGCCGGCAAAAGCGAGCTGGAAATCACTTTGAAATATTACGCCGGTCGCCCAGTGATCGAACGTATCGAACGCGTAAGCCGTCCTGGCCTGCGTGTTTACAAAGGCCATGATGCCATCCCTCAAGTCATGAATGGCTTGGGCGTGGCGATTGTCACCACCCCCCAAGGCGTGATGACCGACCGCAAAGCCCGCGCTACCGGCGTTGGCGGCGAAGTCTTGTGCTACGTCGCTTAAGCAGGAGAAATAGCAAATGTCTCGCGTAGGAAAAATGCCTGTTGCCATCCCCGCTGGTGTGGATGTGGCAATCAAGGACGACCAAATCAATGTCAAGGGCACCGGCGGTACGCTGTCGTTGACCCAAAATGCACTGGTCAAAGTGGTGAATGATGCTGGCAAGTTAACCTTTGTCCCAGCAAATGAATCACGTGAAGCCAACGCCATGTCGGGCACCATGCGTCAGCTGGTAAACAATATGGTTGTAGGTGTGACCAAGGGTTTTGAGAAGAAGCTGAGCCTGGTTGGCGTGGGCTATAAAGCCGCCGCCCAGGGTGCAAAGCTGAACTTGGCTGTGGGTTACTCCCACCCCGTCAATATCGACATGCCTGCTGGTATCACCGTTGCGACCCCCACCCCGACAGAAATTCTGATCAAGGGTGCGGACCGTCAACGGGTTGGCCAAGTGGCTGCTGAGATTCGTGCGATTCGTCCTCCTGAGCCTTACAAGGGCAAGGGCATCCGTTATTCGGATGAGAAGATCACGATCAAAGAAACCAAGAAGAAGTAAGGAGCCGCAACATGTTGACCAAAAAAGAACAGCGTCTCCGCCGTGCTCGCCAAACCCGCATTCGTATTGCGACTCAAGGCGTTGCACGCTTGACGGTAAATCGTACGAATCTGCACATCTACGCCAGCGTTATTTCTGGCGACGGTGCCAAGGTTTTGGCCAGCGCTTCGACCGCAGAAGTTGCGGTTCGCAAAGAACTGGGCGGTTCTGGCAAGGGTGGCAACACAACTGCAGCTCAAGCTATCGGCAAACTGATTGCCGAAAAAGCCAAAGCCGCTGGTGTTGAAAAAGTAGCGTTTGATCGCTCAGGTTTTGCGTACCACGGCCGCGTCAAGGCGCTTGCCGATGCTGCCCGCGAAGCTGGCTTGCAGTTCTAAGCAGATCGGAAAAAATCATGGCTAAAGTTCAAGGAAAAATGCAGGGTAAGGCTGAAGGGCCTGAGGACGGTCTGCGCGAGAAGATGATCGCGGTGAACCGCGTGACCAAGGTTGTTAAGGGCGGCCGAATTCTCGGTTTTGCAGCTTTGACTGTGGTCGGCGACGGCGAAGGCCGCGTTGGCATGGGCAAGGGAAAGTCCAAGGAAGTTCCAGCAGCTGTTCAAAAGGCTATGGAAGAAGCGCGTCGCAATATGGTCAAGGTGACTCTGAAGAACGGTTCCGTTTTTCATAAGGTTACCGGCCAGCACGGCGCAGCCAACGTAATGATGGCTCCGGCCCCCAAGGGTACCGGCATCATTGCTGGCGGCCCAATGCGCGCTGTCTTTGAAGTAATGGGTATCACCGACATCGTGGCAAAAAGCCACGGTTCGTCCAACCCTTACAACATGGTACGTGCCACTTTGGACGCCTTGCGTAACTCGACCACTCCAGCGGATATTGCAGCCAAGCGCGGCAAGAACGTTGAAGAGATCCTCGCTTAAGCAGGGGTATTGATATGACAACGCAACAAACAATCAAAGTGACGCTGGTTCGTAGCCCTATTGGCACGAAAGAATCGCATCGCGCTACCGTTCGTGGTTTGGGTCTACGCAAGATTCGCAGTGTTAGCGAATTGCGAGATACACCTGAAGTCCGCGGCATGATCAACAAGATCAGTTATCTGGTCAAAGTCCTCTAAGGGATGACGATGGAACTCAATGGCATTAAGCCCGCAGCGGGCGCAAAGCACGCCAAGCGTCGCGTCGGTCGCGGCATTGGCTCTGGCCTGGGTAAAACCTCGGGTCGTGGTCACAAAGGTCAAAAATCGCGTGCCGGTGGTTACCACAAGGTAGGTTTTGAAGGCGGTCAAATGCCTATGCAACGCCGCTTGCCTAAGCGTGGTTTCAAATCGCATTTGCTGAAGTTCAATGCTGAAGTGACTCTCACTGCTCTGGAGCAACTGGGCGCAGCAGAAGTTGACGTCTTGCTGTTGAAGCAAGCTGGTCTGATTGGCGAATTGGCCAAGGTCGTAAAGGTCATCAAGACCGGCGAACTGACCAAGGCTGTCAAATTGACCGGTATCGGCGCTACGGCCGCAGCCAAGGTTGCGATCGAAGCTGCTGGCGGTAGCTTGGTTTGACTTTACAGTTGAAGGAAATATTCGGTGGCAACTAGCGCTCAAATTGCAAAAACGGGTAAGTTTGGTGACCTGCGTCGCCGCTTGGTGTTTTTGTTGCTGGCGCTGGTTGTGTACCGAATTGGCGCACATATTCCGGTTCCCGGAATTGATCCAGCACAACTGCAGCAGCTTTTTAAGGGGCAGCAAGGCGGCATATTGAGCTTATTCAATATGTTCTCTGGTGGTGCTCTGTCGCGCTTCACAGTATTTGCCTTGGGAATCATGCCCTATATATCGGCCTCCATCATCATGCAATTGATGGGATATGTGGTGCCGATGTTTGAGCAGATGAAGAAGGAAGGCGAGTCTGGCCGCCGCAAGATTACCCAGTACACCCGCTATGGAACTCTAGGTTTGGCATTGTTTCAATCCTTGGTGATTGCAACAGGGTTAGAAAGCTCGCCTGGATTGGTTTTGTCGCCTGGTTTTGGTTTCCGTATGACAGCTGTTGTGAGCTTAACTGCTGGAACTATGTTCTTGATGTGGTTGGGTGAGCAAATCACTGAGCGCGGTTTGGGCAACGGTATTTCGATTCTGATTTTTGCCGGTATTGCTGCGGGTTTGCCCGGCTCTATTGGTGGACTGCTGGAGTTGGTGCGGACTGGTGCGATGAGCATTATTTCCTCCATTTTCATTGTTGCTGTAGTTGCGTTGGTTACCTACTTCGTTGTTTTCGTTGAACGAGGCCAGCGTAAGATTTTGGTGAATTACGCCAGAAGACAAGTAGGTAATAAAGTTTATGGTGGCCAATCTTCGCATTTGCCGTTGAAGCTGAATATGGCTGGTGTGATTCCTCCAATATTCGCCTCTTCCATCATTTTGTTGCCTGCTACGGTAGTGAACTGGTTTAGCACCACGGAATCCCTGCGGTGGCTAAAGGATGTTGCAGGAATGCTGAGCCCCGGACAGCCCGTCTACGTGCTGTTCTACGCAAGCGCGATAGTGTTTTTCTGCTTTTTCTACACGGCATTGGTTTTCAATAGCCGGGAAACAGCAGATAACTTGAAGAAGAGCGGCGCTTTTATTCCTGGTATTCGTCCTGGTGAGCACACGGCGCGTTATATAGACAAAATTTTGCTCCGCCTAACTTTGGCTGGCGCCGTCTACATCACCTTTGTGTGTTTGATACCGGAAATATTGGTGCTTAAATACAATGTGCCGTTTAATTTTGGTGGCACTTCGCTGTTGATTATTGTTGTGGTGACCATGGATTTCATGGCCCAAGTGCAGAACTACATGATGTCGCAGCAATATGAGTCATTGCTGAAGAAGGCGAATTTCAAATCTTCAATAGGTACTTGATAAAAGTATTTGTAGGTGATGCCCTACGATTTTTCGCAGGCTCGTATTGTGTTCCGGCCGACGATGGTAGGGCTGGCAAAAAAGTTTTAGGAGAGTTAAATGAGAGTTTCAGCTTCGGTTAAGAAAATCTGCCGCAACTGTAAAGTCATCCGCCGCAAGGGTGTGGTACGTGTGATCTGTACAGATCCTCGCCACAAACAGCGTCAAGGTTGATAGAAAAGTTTTAGAGGACGCACATGGCACGTATCGCTGGTATTAATATTCCGCCGCAACAGCATGCAGAAATTGGCTTGACGGCTATTTTCGGCATCGGTCGCACACGCGCTCGCAAGATTTGCGAAGCATGCGACATTGCATATTCCAAGAAGGTCAAGGACTTGACCGATGCAGATCTGGAAAAGATCCGCGACCAGATCGCTCAATTCACTATTGAAGGCGATTTGCGTAGAGAAACCACGATGAACATCAAGCGATTGATGGACATCGGTTGCTACCGTGGCTTCCGCCACCGTCGCGGTTTGCCTATGCGTGGTCAGCGTACCCGTACCAATGCCCGCACCCGCAAGGGTCCGCGTAAGGCTGCGGCGTCCCTGAAGAAATAAAGAGATTGAGAGATCACTATGGCAAAAGCTCAGCAAAGTAATGCATCGCAGCGCGTCCGTAAGAAAGTTCGTAAGAACGTTTCCGACGGCGTGGCACACGTGCATGCTTCCTTCAATAACACCATCATCACGATTACCGATCGTCAAGGCAACGCCTTGTCTTGGGCGTCGTCCGGTGGTCAGGGTTTCAAGGGTTCGCGTAAATCCACACCGTTTGCTGCTCAGGTTGCATCGGAAGTGGCGGGTCGTGCAGCCATTGAGCAAGGTATCAAGAACCTGGATGTAGAGATCAAGGGTCCTGGACCTGGCCGTGAATCGTCGGTCCGTGCATTGGGTGCCCTTGGCATCCGTATCACGTCGATCGCTGACGTGACGCCCGTACCGCACAACGGCTGCCGCCCTCAAAAGCGCCGTCGGATCTAACTCCAGATCGACATTTCTGGGTACGTTTTTAAATAAGCCCACCGCCGTCTGTATTGATCAGACGGCTCCCGCAGATTTTTCGCGGAAGATAATATAAAAGGAAGCTCAAGTGGCACGCTATCTCGGCCCCAAGGCCAAACTCTCTCGCCGTGAAGGCACTGACCTGTTCTTGAAGAGCGCACGTCGTTCGATCAGTGACAAGGCTAAGTTCGATTCCAAACCTGGTCAGCACGGCCGCACGTCTGGTGCTCGCACCTCTGACTTCGGTCTCCAACTGCGCGAAAAGCAAAAAGTAAAGCGCATGTATGGTGTTTTGGAGCGTCAGTTCCGTCGCTACTTCGAAGAAGCGGATCGCCGTAAGGGCAATACCGGTGCGAACCTGTTGTTCCTGCTGGAGTCCCGCCTCGACAACGTTGTGTACCGCATGGGTTTCGGTTCCACGCGTGCTGAAGCGCGTCAGCTGGTGTCTCATAAGGCCATCACGGTGAACGGTCAGTCCGTGAATATCCCTTCTTACATGGTTAAGACGGGTGACGTGGTGTCTGTTCGCGACAAGTCCAAGAAGCAGAACCGCATTGTTGAAGCCCTGCAATTGGCGCAACAAGTTGGTTTGCCCGCCTGGGTTGAAGTGAGTGTCGAGAAGGCTGAAGGTACTTTCAAGAAGGTCCCTGATCGCGACGAGTTTGCTGCTGACATCAACGAATCTCTGATCGTTGAGTTGTATTCGCGTTAATTCCGCATTTTTCGTTTGATTTTGTTCCTAGGCTGCGGGGCACTGCAGTCTAGAACCAACACTTGCCTTACCGGTGTAACGAGCTGGGGGTATTGAGAGGAAGCATGCATGCAAACTAATTTGCTGAAACCCAAAGCCATCAATGTTGAGCAATTGGGACACAACCGTGCCAAAGTAGCGCTGGAGCCATTTGAACGTGGCTACGGTCACACGTTGGGCAATGCGTTGCGTCGTGTGCTGCTGTCGTCTATGGTGGGCTATTCAGCGACTGAGGTGACGATTGCAGGTGTTTTGCATGAGTATTCTTCGATTGATGGCGTTCAAGAAGACGTAGTCAACATTCTGTTGAATCTCAAGGGCGTGGTTTTCAAGCTGCACAACCGTGATGAAGTTACTCTGAGTCTGCGCAAGGACGGTGACGGTGTTGTTACTGCTGCGGATATCCAGACGCCCCATGATGTGGAAATCATCAACCCGGAACATGTGATTGCGCACCTGTCTCAAGGCGGCAAGCTGGACATGCAAATCAAGGTTGAAAAAGGCCGTGGTTATGTTCCAGGCAGCATGCGCCGCTATGCGGATGAGCAGACTAAGTCGATTGGTCGCATTGTTCTGGATGCATCGTTCTCGCCAGTGAAGCGCGTAAGCTACACCGTGGAAAGTGCGCGTGTTGAACAACGTACTGATTTGGATAAGTTGGTGGTTGAGATCGAAACCAACGGCGCGATCTCTGCAGAAGATGCTGTGCGCGCATCGGCTAAAATCCTAGTCGAACAACTCGCGGTATTCGCGCAGTTGGAAGGCAGTGAGTTGGCCGGCGTTTTTGAGCAACCTGCACCACGTGGCAGTACACAGTTTGATCCTATCCTGTTGCGTCCTGTGGATGAGCTGGAATTAACGGTTCGCTCTGCAAACTGCCTGAAAGCTGAAAACATCTACTACATCGGCGATCTGATTCAGCGCACCGAGAATGAGTTGTTGAAGACTCCCAATCTGGGGCGCAAGTCCTTGAACGAGATCAAGGAAGTTTTGGCTTCCCGCGGTCTGACCTTGGGAATGAAGCTTGAAAGCTGGCCACCTGCTGGCCTCGACAAGCGTTAATTTAAAAATGTCCTGCAAAGGACAATGTGCAACGCGCAGTACCTGATCCGGCTGCGAGTCAAAATAATTGAAAGGAATGCACCATGCGCCACGGACACGGACTTCGTAAACTTAACCGCACTAGCTCTCACCGCCTGGCTATGCTGCGCAACATGATGAACTCGTTGATTGAACACGAAGTCATCAAGACCACTTTGCCCAAGGCCAAGGAATTGCGCCGTGTGATCGAACCTATGATCACTTTGGCCAAGGAAGCAACTGTTGCAAACCGCCGTTTGGCCTTCGATCGTCTGCGCGATCGTGATAGCGTGACCAAGTTGTTCAATGATCTGGGCCCGCGTTTCAACGCTCGTCCAGGCGGCTACACCCGTATCTTGAAGATGGGTTTCCGCGTTGGCGATAACGCGCCTATGGCATTGGTCGAGCTGGTTGATCGTGCTGAGACAAAAGAAGTTGTAGAAATATCAGCTGACCAAGAATAAGCTGCTATAATAGAAACATACCGCGCGATGGAGCAGCCTGGTAGCTCGTTGGGCTCATAACCCAAAGGTCGTAGGTTCAAATCCTACTCGCGCAACCAGTTTCGGCAAATATATGCCGTGAATGAAAAAACCCACCTTGAGTGGGTTTTTTCATTTCTGGATCTTTTCACTTGTATCGCCGTTCAGCGGCGGTTTTTAGTCCCAACACTACAGAGCTCACAGCGGGGCATGCCCGCTGGAGGCTTTTAACTGTGTTGTTTTCCGGACCGCTCTTGCCGCGCCAGCTCCAACGACTTTTCTGTGCTTTTGGCATCCATGCCGTAGTTATCTGCAAATTGGGTGGTGGTTTGGCCGCTGCCTTCAAATGCCTTGAGCAAGGCTTCCCGTTTGGCGGCATCGGCGCCATGCTCTGTGTACGCTTCATCCAGCAACGCATTCCAGGCTTCCAATGGCGGTTTGACGCGCTCCGCATAGTCGCCACGGCTGAGCCCTGATGCTTCAAATGCATTCCGCAGTCGCAAACGCAGTTTGGCTTGAGAGGCCGCGCTCTGGTTGTTGCGGTCCCTGCGGGCAACCTCCATGATGGCTTGGTGTATGTGTTCCGGGGCCATCTCTTCGACCGCTTGGCCATCCAGGCTGTAACGCGGCAGGCCGCTGGCTACCCGGTCCAGATAGCGCGTGGAACGCGTGTGCTGGCCAAGCGCTTCGCGCAAGGCCTTGGCTTCTAATACTTCGGGATGGGCTGCAACCAACTCATGGAAGATGCCTAGCTTGAGCGGCAGGACGCGGTCACCAAACACCTGGGGATACAGATTGCGTAGTACGTCCAGCAGTGGGTGTGCTGTGCGGTTGGGTTGTGGGGCGCGGGCGGGGCGAGGCTTGCGTGCGTTCTTGGAGGCAGGCGACGGAGCGAGGGGTGTGGTCACAGGAAATGGTGTGTTTTTAAGGTGGAAGGGCGCCAGTCTGCGAGCCCCGAGGGACCTCATTTTCAACCATAAGGCGGATATCCACGGGCCGACTCTGGTTGAGGCCCGTGGTTAGGCCCCGGATATATGTCGCATGAGGACAACATTTATGCCCGCCAGGTGCAGGTTGTCATGGTTTTCAGATAACCCGCAACGCGGAACTTTGCCCCGTAGCTGCGACAATCGGCGCTCTCGAAAATTTGAAAGTATTCATGGCTAAGAAAGCACCCGTGGTTCCCGCAGCGCCCGTAGAGGCAGAACGTACCCAACCCCTACCCATTCCAGAAACCAAGTTCAAGACTATTTGGCAGGTAGTCGGTGCACCAGCTGCCACTGCAGCTAAGGGCAAGTCGGAGAAGAACGCAGTCGCTGCCTAAGCGATTTGGGTTTTTAGCGTTTCGGCTGGGATGTCCAACGAGACTTCGACCCAGCAATCGTAAAACGTTGGTGCGCGTCCCAGGTCAGTCAGCTTTTGGCTGGTGAGCTGGTTCACGTTGCTGCCATCCAGGCCTAGTTTGCGCCACCAAATACCCAGCCCGTTGACAACCCCGTGACGGGCTCGGGGCGATACCTTCGCCTTGCAGCGGTACACCCCACGTTGGTTGAAGACGCGTACGACAGCGCCGTTGCTGATGCCGCGTGCGCGTGCGTCATCCGCATTGATTTCCAGCAAAGGCTCTCCCTCTATGTCGCGCAAGCTTGTGACATTAACGAAGCTGGAGTTGAGGAAGTTGCGTGCCGGCGGTGAAATCATGGCCAGCGGATAGTCTGCAGATGTGCCCGCAGCCTCGTAGTTCGCAAGGTAGTCGGGCAGGGCATCCAGGCCCTGCGCGGCCAGGCGTGCGCTGTAGAACTCGCATTTGCCGGAGGGCGTGGGGAACTGCCCTTGAGCGAATGGGGCGTCGGGCAGCGTGATGGTGGCAAAGCCTTGCGCAAGCAAGAGCTGGAAATCAACGTGTTCACCATACGCAGTGCGACACAGCACTTCGTCGCTGTCTTGAAAACAGGATTCGTCATAGCCCATGCGGGCCGCTAACTCGCGGAAGATTTGCGTGTTGGGTTTGGATTGGCCAACAGGCGCAATGGCCGGCCGGTTCAGCAGCGCATCCGTGTGGCCGTAGCCGCTGTGTACGTCCCAGTGCTCTAGCTGCGTGGTGGCTGGCAGGATGTAGTCGGCATAGTCGGCCGTGTCCGTCTGGAAGTGCTCCAGCACCACGGTAAACAGGTCTTCGCGCGCAAAGCCTTGAACCACTTTGCCGGATTCGGGGGCCACGGCCACGGGATTGCTGTTGTAGACCAGCAAGGCTTCTATGGGCGTGGCGGACGGGTCCAGCAAGGCGTCGCCTATCGTGCTCATATTGATGGTGCGCGGTAGACGTCCGGCCAGCAGGTCCGGGCGCTGCAATGCGGCGCGCTGAACTGGGAATAGCCCCGAGCTGCTCATCAGTACGCCGCCAGCGCGGTGGCGCCAGGCGCCAATCAGTGCGGGCAGGCTGACCACGGCCCGCGTGGCATTGCCACCGCCCCGGGTGCGCTGCATGCCGTAATTCAGGCGGATGGCGGCGGGCTGCCCGTCTAAAAAGCATTGCCCATAGTCGCGGGCCAGCGACAGGATTTGCTCCAACGGCACCCCGCAGATGGCTGCGGCGCGTTCTGGTGGCCATTGCAGTGCGCGTTCGCGCATCTCCGGCCAGCCCAATGTGTGGTCCGCCAGGTAGGCGTGATCCAGCCAATCGTGGGTGATCAGCTGGTGCATCAGGGCCAGGGCCAGGGCCGCGTCGGTACCCGGGCGCAAGGCGATGTGCTCGTGGCACTTTTCGGCGGTTTCGGTTTTGCGCGGGTCTATGCAGACCAGGCGCGCGCCGTTGCGTTTGGCCTGCTGCACATAGCGCCAGAAATGCAGGTTGCTGCCGATGGAGTTGCTGCCCCAGATCAGGATCAGCTTGGACTCAGCAAAGAACTCCACCTTCATGCCCACCTTGCCGCCCAGCGTTTGCAGCAGCCCCTCGCCGCCGGCGGATGCGCAAATGGTGCGGTCCAGCAGCGAGGCGCCCAGCTTGTGGAAGAAGCGTGCGGCAATGCTTTCTCCCTGCACCAGGCCCATGGTGCCGGCGTAGCTATAGGGCAGGATGGCTTCGGGGTTGCGGGCGGCGATGGATTGCAAACGTGCGGCGATGTCGGTCAGCGCTTCGTCCCAGCTGACGGGGGCAAATTGGCCGGAGCCCTTGGGGCCCGTGCGTTTGAGCGGCTGCAGCAGGCGTTCGGGGTGGTAGGTGCGCTCGGTGTAGCGCGACACCTTGGCGCACAGCACGCCGTCAGTGTGCGGGTGTGCCGGGTTGCCTTGTACCTTGAGTGCGATTCCGTTTTGCACCGTGGTCAGCAGGGAGCAGGTGTCCGGGCAGTCGTGGGGGCAGGCGCCGCGCACCTGTTGGGTGCTGCTGGATTCGGGGTCGTGCATGGTGGTTAATTCGCTTCTGACAGAATGGACCCATGATAAATCGCCGACACTTTTCTATCGCCGCTGGGGTTGCTGCTGTGGCGGGCAGCCCGATAGTGCGTGCGCAGTCCAGCGGGAAAATCGTGTTGGGCCAGTCTGCCGCATTGAGCGGTCCTGCGGCCCAGTTGGGCATCCAGTACGCGCAGGGAGCCAAGCTGTACTTCGACCGCGTGAACGCCCAGGGGGGAATCTCCCAGAGGCAGATTGAGCTGCGCTCGCTGGACGACGGATACGAGCCCGACCGCTGCCTGGAAAACACCCGCAAACTGTTGGCTGACGATGTTCTGGCCTTGTTTGGCTATGTTGGAACGCCCACCAGTTTGGTTGCGTTGCCGCTAGCCATTCAGGCCAAAACGCCGTTTGTGGCGCCGCTGACCGGCGCTATGTCGCTGCGTGACCCATTCAGTAAATATGCATTCCATGTGCGGGCCTCGTACCAGGACGAAACCGCCCGCATCGTCAAGCAGCTCACCCAGTTGGGGCTAGACCGCATCGCGGTGTTCTACCAAAACGACGCTTACGGCAAGGCTGGGCTGGAGGGCGTGACCCTGGCCCTGTCCAAGCTGGGCCGCAAGCCGGTGGCGACCGCCACGGTGGAACGTAACTCCGCAGACGTGGCCAAGGCGGTCGAAACCCTCCGTGCCGCCACGCCGCATGCGATCGTGCAGATCAGCGCCTACAAATCCTGCGCCGCTTTCATTCGCGGCGCGCGCAAGGCCGGCTATGGCGGGCAGTTTTTCAATGTGTCCTTTGTCGGTACCCAGGCCCTGGCAGACGAGCTGGGCCGCGATGCCGCCGGCGTGGTGGTCAGCCAGGTGGTGCCATCGCCATACAGCGCCAGCACGCCACTGGCCCACGGCTTCGTGGAGGCGGTCAAGGTGGCAGGCGGCGGTGCCAAAGCCAACTTCTCGAGCATGGAGGGCTACCTGGCCGCCATGGTGATGGTGGACGGCCTGAAGCGTGCAGCGGCCGGAAAGGGCCTTTCCCGCGAGGCGGTGGTGACGGGGCTGGAGTCGCTCGGCGCGCAGTCTTACGGTGGCTTCTCCGTCAACTTTTCATCCACCGACCACGTGGGGTCGAGCTATGTAGACCTGTCCATGCTGACTGGCGATGGGCGGGTGCGCACCTGAAGGAGCCAAGCCATGTCCATCATTGACGCCATTGCCGAGCAGGCTCCCGGCATCGCTGCGCTGCGCCGCGACCTGCACGCGCACCCGGAGCTGAGCTTCCAGGAGGTGCGTACCGCCGACCTGGTGGCGCGCCAGCTGACCGAGTGGGGCATTCCCTTCCACCGTGGCCTGGCGGGTACTGGCTTGGTGGGCATGGTGCAGAACGGCACGTCCAAGCGGGCGATCGGCCTGCGTGCCGACATGGACGCGCTGCCCCTGCAAGAGTTCAACACCTTTGCGCACGCCAGCCAGTACCCCGGCAAGATGCACGCCTGCGGCCACGACGGCCATACTGCCATGCTGCTGGGCGCGGCCCAGTACCTGGCCGAGCACCGCAACTTTGACGGTACGGTCTACCTGATATTCCAGCCGGCCGAGGAAGGCGGCGGCGGCGCCCGCGACATGGTGCAAGAGGGCCTGTTCGAGCGTTTCCCCATGGACGCGGTGTTTGGCATGCACAACTGGCCGGGCATGCAGCTGGGCCAGTTCGCCGTCAGCCCCGGGCCGGTGATGGCGTCCAGCAATGAATTCAAGATCACCATCCACGGCAAGGGCAGCCACGCGGCCATGCCGCAAATGGGTGTGGACCCCGTGCCCATTGCCTGCCAGATGGTGCTGGCCTTCCAGACCATCATCAGCCGCAACAAAAAGCCCATAGACGCCGGCGTGGTCTCGGTCACCATGGTGCATGGCGGCTCGGCCACCAATATCGTGCCCGACAGCGTGGAGCTGCAGGGCACGGTGCGCACCTTCAGCATCGAGGTGCTGGACCTGATCGAGGCGCGCATGCGCCAGATCGCCGACAACCTGTGCAGCGCCTTCGACGCACGCTGTGAATTCGAGTTCGTGCGCAACTACCCGCCCACCATCAACCACCCGGCCGAGGCCGAGTTCGCCCGCAAGGTGATGGAGAGCGTCGTCGGCCCCGAGAACGTGGTGAAGCAGGAGCCCACCATGGGCGCCGAAGACTTTGCCTTCATGCTGCAAGCCAAGGCGGGGGCGTATTGCTTTATTGCAAACGGCGATGGGGACCACCGCGCCATCGGCCACGGCGGCGGCCCCTGCACCCTGCACAACCCCAGCTACGATTTCAATGACGCGCTGCTTCCCATGGGCGCTACCTACTGGGTTAGGCTGGCCGAGGCCTGGTTGGCGCCCGGTGGCCCATCTGCTTCAAAATAGATAGCTGCTTGCGCAGGTATTCCGTGCGCTAGAGGCCTAAAAGGCTCTTAACTTTCGGTGTTGAAGCGCAGCGCGGCCAGGGCCAGCAGCCCGTCGAAGATCAGGTTGTCCACCAGTTCGAAGTGCACCGACATGCTGGGCGCCATCTTCCAGCCCGCCCCGCCGGTCATGTAGCAGGCCGGCTCCATGCCGCAGTGCTGGCGCACGTGCTGCACCATGCGCTCGACTGCGCCTGCAATCGCGTAGGTGCCGCCGCTGGTCAGCGCGTCGCTGGTATTGGTGGGGAACAGGCGCACCTCGCCGGTCGGCACGTGCAGGCCGGCGGTGCCGGACTCCAGCGCGCGCAGCATGATGCCGTGGCCGGGCAGGATCAGTCCGCCCAGGAACTTGCCGTGTTCGTCGATGGCCTCCACCGTGACGGCGGTGCCGACCATCACCACCACCATGGGCCGGGTCTGGCCCTGGGCCAGCATGCGGTGGCGGGCGCCCACCATGGCGACCCAGCGGTCGGCGCCCAGGCGGGTGGGGTGGTCGTAGCCATTGGTCAGGCCGGCCTCGGCCGCGCTGGCCACCACCCACTGCGGTGCGACGTCCCACAGCTCCATTTGTTCATGGACGCGGCGCTTAACGGCGTCACCGGCGACGATGCAGCCCAGCATGCGGTCGGGCGCACTCAGCCCGGCCCAGGGGCCTTCGGCCAGTTTGTCGATGTTCTCCAGGAATTCCGCGCCGTGGGCCAGCAGCGTGGCCCCCGGGTGGGGGGCGGAATATTGCGACCACTTGAGTCGGGTGTTGCCAATGTCGATGGCGAGAAAACTCATCCTGCGGTCTCCGTGTTCTTTGCGCGCATTATCGGCGCCCGCCTGTCGGCGGGTTGTGGGCTCTTAGCCTTGGCGCCAGGGCAGGCCGTGGAAGCGCCAGCCGCCTTTGCGGCCACGGTGGGCGTCGCCGTCCGGGTCGCCTTCGAAGCCCTCCAGGATGTTGTAGGCCTGCAGGCCCAGTTCGGTAGCGCGTTTGGCTGCGGCCACCGAGCGCACGCCGCTGCGGCACAGCAGCACAGCCTTCTTGCCGCCGGCCAGGGCCGTCTGCAAGCCGGCATCGAAGTCGGGGTTCATGGCCATGCCCGGCCATTGCTTCCAGGCCAGGGCCACGGCACCGGGCACAAAGCCCACCCATTCGCGTTCGGCGTCGGTGCGCACGTCGATCAGCACGGCTTCACCCGCCTGCCACCAGGTGCAGGCCAAATGGGGCGAAACGTCGCCGGCATAGCCCTGGGCAGCGCGGATGCCGCTGGGTTGGGCTGGCGCGTCGGCGTCGTGGCGCAGGCCGGACTGCAGATTGGCGGGCACGGCTTCGTCCATGCGTTGCGGGCGGGGGAGGTTCAGGGCGTCCATGGTGGCGGTAAATTCTTCCAGGGTTTTGTGGGCGATGCGGGGGTTATGGGCTTTTTCGGCGCCAATGGTGGAGTGGCTTTGGCCTCGGTAGTCGTGACCCGGCCAGACCAGGGTGTCGTCTGGCAGGGCGAACAGGATTTGCGTGATGCTGTGGTACAGCGCCTGGGCGCTGCCAGACTGGAAATCGGTGCGGCCGCAGCCGTTGATGAGCAGGGTGTCGCCGGTGAAGACATGGTTGCGCCAGACAAAGCTCATGCTGCCAGCGGTATGGCCGGGCGTGTGCAGGGCCTGCAGGGTTTCGCCGCCAAAGCTGAGGAAGTCGCCATGCTGCAGCTGTACCGCCGCGCCGGCAATGCCGCAGCCGCTGGGCACAGCGGTTTTGGCGCCGGCGTGCTCGGCCAGCAGGCCGGCGCTGGTGATGTGGTCGGCATGGGCATGGGTCTCTAGCGTCCACACCAGGGACAGGCCTTGTGCCGCCAGCAGGGCCATGTCGCGCTCCAGCTGGGCATCCACCGGGTCGATGATGGCGGCGGCCTTGCTGGCGGGGTCTACCAGCACATAGGTGTAGGTGCTGGATGCGGGGTCGAAGAGTTGTAGGGGTTGCATGGCCTTCTATCGTGTTGCGCTTCAGCTTGCCAGCATAGCGCCGAACGTTGGGGGGGCGCGTCCGGCACCGGGTAGCGCTGCGTAAAGCAATTTGTTGGGCACTTCTATTTTTATAGCTACTCGCGTAGGTAAATACTGCGCTGCAGGCCTTAATCGTCCTTGCGCGTCCAGACCGCGAACAGGGCCTTGGCCTTGAACCAGGCGCTGGTGCGCTCGTCCGACAGCACGTCCAGAAAGTCCGACAGGCGCTTTGACTTGACCATGGTGTAGACCGTGAGCACGGTAGTCAGCACAAAGGTGATGGCGAAAATCCACAGCCGCCGGTCCAGCGGGGCGTCGGCCTCGGCCAGCAGGTTCATGCCCAGGAAGCCGGTCGTGACGGTACCAATCAGGCCAAAGATGGTGACCACGGTGAGGCGCACCACGGTGTTGGCCTGGCGGCGCAGGCTGTCGGCCTCCAGGTACTGGTTCATCTCGGCGATGCGTTCCTTTACCTCGGCGTAGAGCGGGTCCAGCCCCAGGTGCTGGGCGCACATCTTGAACAGCGCGCGCACCTGGGCCTGCTCGGACACCTCGTGGAACCAGTAGCGGTGGGTGAAGCGCAGAAAGCTGGAGAAGCCGTAGCGGATGGCCCGCTTGAAGTGGCGGATGCTGTCTGCGTCGCGGATGTCCAGGTTCTTCAGCGCCTCGGCCATGCGGTCGGAGTACATCAGCAGTGCTGCCTTCTGGAAGTGCGCAATCAGAAACACCAGGAAATGCTGGTGCCGGAACTGCGCCAGCACGCCCCGGTCTCGGCAGGTGTAGAAGTGGCTGCCTGCCTCGCCCAGCACCACCATAGCGTGGCCGTTGCACAGATAGCGGGTGTTCGGGGCGGCACCGCCCTCGGCCCAGAAGCGGTCGTAGCAATATTTTTGTTCAAAGTCGGCCAGGTGCTGCTCGCCGTAGGGCAGCTCGCCGCTGCCCGTTGGCTCGTGCGCGCCCGAGCCGGTGACCAGGCCCAGGCGGATGAAGTCGCTGCGGCTGAGGTCGCGCGGACGGTCCAGCGCCAGGTAGGCCATCAAGGGCATGCGGTAGTACTCGATCTGGCGAAAGCGCAGTGGCCCTTCGTGGTCGGAATGGTCGCCCACCAGGGGTTGCATCACATAGTCCCAGTGGGCCGACAGGCGGGGCGCCCGGCGCGCGCTGACGTGGGACAAGAAGGCGTCGCGCTCGTGCGCATCGGAGGCGGCCAGCACCCGGCCCTGGGCATCCAGCCATTCGGCGCTGGCCAGGCAGTGCAGGGCCTGGCCCTGGGCATCCCAGCCGGCCGGGTAGGCGCGGCCAAAGCGGTACATCAGCTCTTGCGCCTGGGCCAGTTCCAGGTGCTGGGCTGATACCTCTACGTTCAGCAGCACCAGGTCTACGTCCAGGAAGAAATACAGGTCCACATGCACGATGTCCAGCGTGATGGGCGCATCGCCGGGGCGCGGCACCACCCGCACAGCGGCGATGTCGTGGCGGCGGAATACGCGCATCGGCGAACCGTGGCTCGCATCCGGCGCGCCATGCTTGGGCCGGCCCTCCCCGTACAGAAAGCGCTGCACATAGGGCAGAAAGCTTACGAACTCGTTGTAGTGCCGTTCGTGGAAGCGGCTGCTGTCGCCGGTGAACTCGTCCACCACCTCGCGCCAGGGCGAGCTGTCGCCCATGTCGGCCAGCAGCTGCCAGGGTTTGGCCACGCCGCCTTCGCTGCCGCGCACCGGCATCAGGCGCACGGGCCACAGCAGGGCCTGCTGGAGGTGTTCAACACGGGGGGCAGTGGTAGCGGGCATGGTGTGCGGCAGCGTGGATGCGTTGCGCACAGTGTAGGCCGCCGTGCAGGCGGCGGGGGCTGGGATATTCCAGCCTTGCCCGTGGTGCTAGATTGCTATATAAAAAATAGCTGTCAACGCAGGTATTACAAGCGCTAGCGCCCTATTTTTTATAAATTCAGCTGCCGGCCAGAATGCTGCGTGCCACGGCCTCGGCGACCTTGATGCCGTCCACGCCGGCCGACAGGATGCCGCCGGCGTAGCTGGCGCCTTCGCCCGCCGGGTACAGGCCGCGCACGTTCAGGCTTTGGAAGTCTTCGTCGCGGGTCATTTTGAGGGGCGAGGAGGTGCGGGTTTCCACGCCGGTCAGCACGGCGTCGGGCAGGTCAAAGCCTTTGATCTTGCGGCCAAACACCGGCAGCGCCTCGCGGATGGCGGCAATCGCATAGCCTGGCAGGGCTGCATGCAGGTCGCCCAGCAGCACGCCGGGTTTGTAGGACGGCTCCACGCTGCCCAGCTGGGTAGACGGGCGCCCGGCGATGAAGTCGCCCACCAGCTGGCCCGGCGCCTGGTAGCTGCTGCCGCCCAGCACATAGGCGTTGGACTCCAGCTGGCGCTGCAGAACGATGCCGGCCAGCGGGTGGACTTGTTGGCCGGGGCCCGGCGCGGGTGGTGCCACATCGCCCAGCGTGGCGGCCCAGGCTGCCGGGTCGAGGGGGTAGTCTTCCGGGGTAATGCCGACCACGATGCCGGCGTTGGCATTGCGCTCGTTGCGGGAATATTGGCTCATGCCGTTGGTGACCACGCGGCCTGGCTCGCTGGTGGCGGCCACCACGGTGCCGCCGGGGCACATGCAGAAGCTGTAGACGGCGCGGCCATTCTGCGCGTGGTGCACCAGCTTGTAATCGGCTGCACCCAGCAGCGGGTGGCCGGCGTGCTGGCCCCAGCGGGCGCGGTCGATCAGGCTTTGCGGGTGCTCGATGCGGAAGCCCACCGAAAACGGCTTGGCCTCCATGTAGACGCCGCGCGCGTGCAGCATCTGGAAGGTGTCGCGCGAGCTGTGGCCCAGTGCCAGGACGACCTGGTCGGCACGCAACTGGTAGCTTTGGCCGGTGGCCTGGTCCAGTACCATCAGGCCGCGCATGTGTCCGTCTTCGATCTGCACGTCGGTCACGCGCTGCTCGAAACGGATCTCGCCGCCCAGGGCGATGATCTGCTCGCGCAGGTTCTCCACCACTTTCACCAGCTTGAAGGTGCCGATGTGCGGGTGTGCGGCAACCAAAATTTCCTCAGGCGCGCCGGCCTTGACGAACTCGCGCATCACCTTGCGGCCCAGGTGGCGCGGGTCCTTGATTTGGCTGTACAGCTTGCCGTCCGAGAAAGTGCCGGCACCGCCCTCGCCAAACTGCACATTGCTCTCAGGCTTGAGCACGCTTTTGCGCCACAGGCCCCAGGTGTCCTGGGTGCGCTGGCGTACCGTGGTGCCGCGCTCCAGCACGATGGGTTTGAAGCCCATTTGCGCCAGCACCAGGGCCGCGAAGATGCCGCAGGGGCCAAAGCCCACCACCACCGGGCGCACGGGTAGATCGGAGGGGGCTTGGCCGACCGGGTAGTACGCCATGTCAGGCGCGGGGCGCAGATGCGGGTTGTCGGGGTGCCGGCGCAGCAGCTCGGCTTCTTGCGCGGCATCCACCAGCGCCACGTCCACGATGTAGACCTGCATCAGCGTGGCCTTGCGCGCGTCGAAGCTGCGTTTGTGGATGGTGAAGTGTGCGATCTGCTCTGCTGGCAGGCCCAGGGTGTGGGCGATCAAGGCAGGCAGTGCGTCCTCGGCGTGGTCGAGGGGGAGTTTGAGTTCTGAGATGCGGATCATGGGGGATAGCCTTAAGGCTTGTAGTTATCAAGCAAGAGGCCGCGATTTTACGGGCGGGGTGCCAGCCCCGCCAGGCTTTGCGGCCCTATACGGCGCGCACGACGCCGCAGGCTATGCGCGGGCCGGAGTTGCCTGTGGGTTGGGTGGTGTAGTCGTCCGCGTCGCGGTGCACGATCAGGCCGTGGCCCACAACGTCGTGCGGGCCGCTGCCCACCGACAGGCTGGTGGACTCAAAGCTGAATTTCGCCACGCCCTGGGCATCGGCCTGCAGGCTGGGCAAGTCGCCCGCGTGGTGCATGGCGCTGCTGGCTGCGCCGTGGGCGTGGCCGTCGGGGTTGAAATGGCCGCCGGCGCTCATGCCGTCGCCGCTGGAACAGTCACCCTTCTCATGCAGATGGAAGCCCAGCGTGGCGTTGGGCGCCAGGCCGCTGATGGAGCCACTGACCAATACCTTGCCCGGCAGTTGCTTGAACTGCACGGTGCCGGTCGCGGTATTGCCTGTGGTGGGCAGCAGGGGGGCGCTGGCCATGGGCGCCGGCGGCGTGCTGGCGCAGGCGGCGAGCAGGCCGATGGAGGCAAGAGCGTAAATCAGGTGCTGGCGCATGGTGGGCTCCTTGGGCATTGCGGGTTGACACTCAGCCTGCATGCTAAACCTAGTGTGCGAGCCCGGGGGAAGCTGCCATAGGCTTTGTGGAAAATGGATGCACTGGTGATCGTCAGGAAGCGTGTCGCCGCCACACCAAGAGCCGCTCCCGGATGTCTTCTTCATCCTGTTGGGCTTGTAATGGTTTGACTAAATCGCTGCGGCTGACGATGCCGACCAGACGCTGGGATTGGTGGTCGGCCAGCACGGGCAGACGTTCCAACCGGTGAGTTGCCATGCGCCGAGCTGCCATGCGGCAGGTTTCGTCTGGCAAGGCGGAGACAGGCGTTGCGTGGGCAAATAGATCACCTGCCAGCTGTGCCGTGGGGGCTGGGTTTGCCAAAGTGTGGATGTCCAGCATGCCTACGTAGCGGCCATCTGCATGGACTACGGCAAAGGCGCGGTGCTGCTGCTGTGCGCCAAACCAGCGTTCTGGAATGGCGGTCAGCGGTGTGCTGGCCGGTATGGTCTGCACCTGGCGGGTCATGGCTTCATCGACGCGGGTGCGTTCCAGCGGGTCCACGCCGTATTCGCGGTGCACGTGGCGGCCCCGGCGGTCCAGGCGCTCGGTCATGATGGAGCGGCGCATCAGCAGCACGCTCAGGCCGTGCGACACCGTACATGCCAGCAGCAGCGGCAGCAGGGCGTTCACGTCGCCCGTTAAACCGACAGCAAAGACCGTGGCCGTCAGCGGTGCGCCCAGCGCACAGGCCAGCATGGCCGCCATGCCCACCAAGGGCCACACCGTGGCGTCCGCGCCTGTCCAACCGTGCGCCAGTAGCGCGCCCAGACCCGCTCCCAGCATCAGCAGCGGCGCCAGCACGCCACCCGAAGTGCCCGAGGCCAGGGCGATCACCCAGATCACAGTTGGGGGTCGCGGTGTGGTCCATATCAGTGGGCTGTTGCGTTGGCCGGGCCCAGGTGGGCCAGGCTGGTTTCGTAGAGGGCGGCCATCACATCGGTTTGCGTGACCATGCCCACCAGGCGGCGCTGGGCGTTGACCACCGGTATGTGGTGCAGGCCCGCATCTGCCATCAGCGACACCAGTTCGCCCAGCGGCGTGCTGTCAAAGGCCGTGGTGACCGGTGTGGTCATGATCTGGCCCACCACCTCGGCCTTGCTGGAATGTGTGTGCGGGGTGCGCCGCAGCAGGGCACGCAGACGTGTGGACAGACCTGGGTAGCCATGGTCATCAATCTGGCGCAAAAAACTGGAGCGCGTGACGATGCCGATGACCCGTCGCGCCCGGTCCAGCACTGGCAGGGCCTGCACCTGGTGGGTGTGCATGCTGTGCCAGGCTTCGGCAAGCTCGGTGGAGAACTCGGCGGACAGCACATCCTTGGACATGATGTCGCTGCATTGTTTGGCGCCAAAGCGCCGGCGGAAGGCTTGGGTTTCCGTGCGGTGGAACAGCGCTTCCAGGTCGTCAAAGCTTACGTCCAGCACCTGGTTGTAATCCTTCAGCACGGTCTGCAGGTCTTCAGGCGTAAAACCCAGGCGGGCAGTGGGCACGGCATCGCTGGTCTGGTGGGGATGCGGGGCGTCTGCGCGCTGGGTGTGCGGGTAGCGGCGGCCGGTGGCTTTGTTGTAGAGCAGCGCCGCCAGCAGCAGGAGTGCCGTGTTCAGTGCGACCGGATTGGCAACGAAGCCATATCCTGCCGCATGGATTTCTGGCCCGCCCAGCACGGCGGTCAGTGCCACTGCGCCGCTGGGTGGATGCAGACACCGCAGCCAGAACATGGCTGCGATGGACAAGCTGATGGCAAGGGCTGCAGCAGCCACCGGCATGGGGATGAGCTTGGCGCAGCTGACGCCGATGGCGGCTGCCAGCAGATTGCCCCCGGTGATCGACCAAGGTTGTGCCAGCGGACTGGCCGGTTGGGCAAACAGCAGCACGGCCGATGCACCCATGGGCGCAATCAACCAGGCGGCGGCCAGGGTCAGGCCCATGGCCTGGGTGCTGAGCCAGCCGGTCAGTGCGATGCCTATCAATGCGCCCAGGCTGGCTCGTAGGCGTTCGGTGTTGTTGACCGAGGTGGTCGCGGGGCAAAGGTTCAACAGCCACAATGGAGGGGAGAGCTTCATGCGATATGGATGCCACACAAAACCGTAATTACATCACATTGTGATGTAATTAACTGCCTTGACCGAACCTATGCCCCCACGCCCCAAGACTCTTGCCAAAGCCGACTACGAGGCTTTATCGGAATTCCGCTACCAGCTGCGCCGGTTCCTGCGCTTCAGTGAGGATGCCGCCCAGTCCGAAGGGCTGACGCCGCTGCAGTACCAGTTGCTATTGCATATCAAGGGCTACCCTGGGCGCGAATGGGCCACGGTGGGAGAGCTGGCTGAGCGGCTGCAGACCCAGCAGCACGGTGTGGTGGCCCTGGTGTCGCGCTGCGAGACAGCCGAGCTGGTGACCCGCTCGGCGAGTGCGGTGGACCGGCGGCAGGTGGAGGTTCGGTTGACGTCCCAGGGCGATAGCTGCTTGCGTCGCCTGGCCGCGCTGCACCACAAGGAGCTGCAGTCGCTGAGCGGCGGTTTCCAGGTGGCGAATATTTCAGCGTTTAACGACCAGTTGTAAAGCTGGCCACGGTGTTCTTCCCCGATCAGGGCTGTCTGTACGGCTTTGTAAATGGCGTGTGATTGCCTTGCCTTGGTTTGTGTGTGAAAGGTAAACTGAAAAACAACTCGCAGGCATGGCTCTGCGGAAGTCGTTTCCTTGTCCACCAACCAGCGGGGGCCTATGAGTATCCAGCGTACAAGTGGTGCATCCAGATATGCCCAGGTGTTAGCGGCGCGTGCCTCCAGCAGCAATACCGACAAATACGGGGTGGTAGGGGCTGCGGCCGTAGGCGTGACCGACGCGGTGGCCCAGGGTGCCAAGAGCCTTGGCAACGGTATCAAGGTGGTGGCGCAAGCCACGGTCAGCCTGGAAAATGCGGCGAAATCGGTTGTCACCGGTAGCTTGTCGTCTGCCAAAGCCATTGCCTCTTATGCCAGCAGCGCCGCAGGCGCGGTGGCGAGCACGATCAGCAAACTGGTCTGAGCTGCAGGGGCCGTAGCCCCTGTCTCTTAATTCCCCAGCAACTGGCGCAGCACAAACGGCAGGATGCCGCCGTGCTGGTAGTAGTCCACTTCAATCGGTGTATCGATGCGCAGGCGTACGGCTACGTTTTGCTGCGTGCCATTGGCACGGTGGATTACCAGCTGTACATCCATTTGCGGCTGTAGTGGGCCGTCTACCACCACGTCAATGGCTTCGTCGCCGCGCAGGCCCAGGGTTTGCCAGCTGTCGTCTCCTTTGAACTGCAGCGGCAGCACACCCATGCCCACCAGGTTGGCGCGGTGGATGCGCTCAAAGCTGCGGGCAATGACTGCTTTGATGCCCAGCAGCTGCGTACCCTTGGCCGCCCAGTCGCGGGATGAGCCGGTGCCGTATTCCTCTCCGCCAAACACCACGGTGGGCACACCAGCCGCCATGTACTTTTGCGCTGCGTCATAGATGAACAGCTTTTCGCCGCTGGGTTGGTGCAGCGTGAGTCCGCCTTCGACCTGCGATCCATTCGCGTCCAGTGGCAACATCAGGTTTTTGATGCGCACGTTGGCGAAGGTGCCACGCACCATCACGTCGTGGTTGCCGCGGCGGGAGCCGTAGCTGTTGAAGTCAGCTTTGGGCACGCCATGGGCCAACAGCCATTGGCCGGCCGGTGATTTTTCGGCAATCGAGCCAGCCGGCGAGATGTGGTCGGTGGTGATGGAGTCGCCGAACAGTGCCATGGGGCGTGCACCGGTAAAGCCCGCAGCTGCGGTGGTCGGCTGCTGGGTGAAGCCGCCAAAGAAAGGCGGCTCGGCAATGTAGGTGGACTGCGGCCAGTTGTAGACCTGGCCGGTGACGCCCTGGATGCTGCTCCACAGCGCACCGGGTTCGGTCTTGACCTTGTCGTAGTTCGCGCGGAAGGCCTGGGCGTTCATGGCGTAATGCAGCTTCTCGTCAATCTCTGCCATGCTGGGCCAGATGTCGCGCAAGTACACGTCTTGGCCTTTGCCGCCCTTGCCCAGCGGCTGGGTGGCCAGGTCGGTCATCACATTGCCCGCGATGGCATAGGCGACGACCAGGGGTGGTGAGGCCAGAAAGTTGGCCTTCAGGTTGGGGTGGATGCGGGCTTCGAAGTTGCGGTTGCCCGACAGCACTGCAGCACACACCAGCTTGTTGCCGGTGATGGCGGCGTTGATTTCTGGCGTCAAATCGCCTGCATTGCCAATGCAGGTGGTGCAGCCGTAACCAGCCAGGTAGAAGCCCAGCTTTTCCAGGTAGGGCAGCAAGCCGGCTTTTTCCAGGTATTCGGTGACGATGCGCGAACCGGGTGCCAGCGAGGTCTTGATGTGCGGTAGCACCGTCAGACCCGCCTCCACCGCCTTTTTGGCCAACAGGCCAGCGGCCAGCATCACGCTGGGGTTGGAGGTGTTGGTGCAGGAGGTGATGGCCGCAATAAGCACGTCACCGTTACCGATGTCCACGCCGCCGCCCGATGGCAAGGGGTAGCGCGTCAGCAGGGTTTCGGCAGGCTGGTTGAAGCCATTGGCTTCATTCGGTTGGCTGTATAGCGTGCGGAAGGTGCTGGAGAGTTTGTCCAGGTCGATGCGGTCTTGCGGGCGCTTGGGGCCTGCCAGGCTGGGGACCACGGTGCCCAGGTCCAGCCGCACCACCTGGCTGTAGTCGATATCGCCCGGGTTGGGCATGCCAAACAGGCCTTGTGCCTTGTAGTAGGCCTCAAACAAGGCAATCTCGGCATCGGTACGGCCCGTGCCTTTGAAGTAGGCCACGGTCTTGTCGTCTACCGGGAAGAAGCCCATAGTGGCGCCGTATTCGGGCGCCATATTGCCAATGGTGGCGCGGTCCGGCACGGGGATGGACGCCGCACCGGGGCCGAAGAATTCAACAAACTTGCCCACCACCTTTTCGGCACGCAGGATGTTGGTGACAAACAGCACCAGGTCGGTTGCGGTCACGCCCTCGCGCAGCGTGCCGGTCAGCTCGAAGCCCACCACGTCGGGTGTCAGCATGTACACCGGCTGGCCCAGCATGGCGGCTTCGGCCTCGATGCCGCCCACACCCCAGCCCACCACGCCGATGCCGTTGATCATGGTGGTGTGGCTGTCGGTGCCGACCAGCGAGTCGGGGTAGTACACCGGTGCGGCAGCCGTGTCCTTGGGGCTCTTGTAGACGCCCCGCGCCAGGTATTCCAGGTTCACCTGGTGCACGATGCCGAAGCCAGGCGGCACTACGCGGAATGTGTCAAAGGCCTGCATGCCCCATTTCATGAACTGGTAGCGCTCGTGGTTGCGCTGGAACTCCAGCCTCATGTTCAGGTCCAGCGCCTGGGGCGTGCCGTAGTAGTCCACCATGACCGAGTGGTCCACCACCAGGTCTACTGGTACCAGCGGCTCTATGGTCTTGGGGCTTTGTCCCAGCGTTGCGGCCACGCTGCGCATGGCGGCCAGGTCGGCCAGCAGCGGGATGCCGGTGAAGTCCTGCAGCACAACGCGTGTGACAACAAAGGGGATTTCATCGGTGCGCTCGGCAGTTGGGGACCAGTGCGCGAGCTGCGCCACGTGCTCGGGCGTGACCTTTTTGCCGTCGCAATTGCGCAGCACCGATTCCAGCACGATGCGTACAGCTACCGGAAGTCGATCCACGCTGGGGAACTGCTTTGCCAGCGCAGGCAGCGACCAGTACTGGCCCGATTCACCTGTGGCGGTGTGAAATGGTTGCAGGGTTGATGCGAACGCGTGGGAAGAGGGTGCCGACATGGGAGCTCCTTTTTCGTGGACAAGCGCCAAGATAGCAGGCTTCTATGAACCCGGTTGTCAGCAGGGATGCCGTGGGAAGGCAGACGTTCAGCCCACCAGCGGGTAATCCGCCTGGTAGCTCCAGTCCGGTATGGGCACATTCTTGGACGAGTGGCAGATGCTGAGCCGGTCGAGCAGCATTTCACGGCCGACGAACTCTGCCGCCAGTTCTTCGCTGAGTTGGACATTGTCCGGGTGCGCTTCGCCATAGGCCAGGCTAAGGTGAGGGAAAGGCGACAAACCTTGCTCCGTCTGGCTGAAGGCCTGCGCTGCTGCCTGCATACCCTTGAACGCAGCACAGGGGGCAAAGCGCAACACCACGCAGCGGAAGAAATGCGGGCTGCATTCCACTGCCTCCACCCGCCAGCGCTGAGCTGGTATCTTGCGCGCCAGAGGTGCCAGCATGTGGCGCAGTGCGTCCAGCGGCTGGGCCAAGTCCCCTTGCACCGTCACATGCGGGGCAAAGCGCTCGCTGCCGCGCAGGGTCGCCAGTCGGGCAATAGTCTGCAGCAGCGCGGCTTCATCCGATGCCGCAGGTCGTAGCCAGATGGAATATTCAGCAGGCACAGTCATGGGTTCACTTCCCAACGCCGGCCAGTACATCAGCCTTCAGAAAACGCTCCACAAACAGCATGAAAAGCACCGATGGCACCAGCAGCAAGAGTGCGGTGATAGACGCGATCTGGTAGTTGCCTTCCATGGCCGCGTTCAGCATGGTCAGCGGTAGTGTGTGCACATCGGGCACGCCGACAAAGAAGGTGCCAGAAAACTCGTCCAGCGAGATCAGGAACACGAAGATGGCGCTGGCCAGCAGCCCCGGAGCCGCCAGCGGCAGGCTTACGGTCAGGAAGGCGCGCAGCGGCGATGCGCCCAGGTTGCGCGCAGCCTCCACCTGTTCTTGGTGTATGGCGGCGAACGAGGCCGAGGCGATCCACACAGCGAACACCAGACCCTGTATGGCATGCACCAGCATTACGCCCCAGATGGTGCCGGTCAGACCCAGGCCGTAGAAGATGCGCGCAATATTCATGTGCACCGCCACCGTAGGGAAGGCCTGTGGCAACAGAAAAAATAGCAAAAACAGGTTGCGGAACGGTAGGGAGCGTTTGGACAGGGCGTAACCGGCGGGAATGGCTACCGCCAGGCTGAGTAGCACAGTCAGTACCGCAATCAGCAGGCTGGTAGTCAGTGCGCGCATGGCACCCGCTTCGGGGCGGAACACCTTGTTCCAGAACGCAAAGCCCCAGCGCACCGGCAGCTTGGCCGGGAAGTACCAGGCTTCGGTCACGGTCCAGATCAGCATATTCAGCAGCGGGCCGAAGACGGCAATCGCCAGCAGCCCAATCAGCAGCACCTGTAGCAGCGTGCCCACGAAGGCCGGGGTGCATGAATGGCTGAGTTTCATTTGGGTTGCCCACCCGTGCGCAGGCCTTGGCGCAGATAAAACCACGCGGCCACGCCGCTCATCGCAAACGCTACAAAGCCCAGCGCGTTGGCTACGCCGTAGTCGCCATAGGAGTTGACGCGCCAGGCCATGTCCACCGTCAGCAAGGTGGGCGTGCCGGCGATGATCATCATCGGGACCGACAGCGCCGACAACATGGTCACAAAAGACAAAATCAGGCTGACCCACACGGTGGCCATCACCTGTGGCAGCACGATTTCCAGCAGGATACGCAGCCGCCCTGCACCCAGGCCACGTGCGGACTCGATCATCGAGCGGTCCATGGATGCCATGGCCCCGCTGATCAGCAGCGCGGCAAACGGCAACTGCTTCCACACGAAGGTGACCACCACGCCACGCCAGTCCAACAGGCTCATGGCATTCAGCGGCTCCACCAGGCCGGCGGCCATCAGCGCGTTGTTCAGCATACCGTTCTTGGCTAGAAAGGTACGCATCAGCTGGGCCGCCACCACAAAGGGGATGAACAGTGGCCAGCGGTAAATCCAGCGCAGCGCGGCTACCGCACGCCGGTTTTCCCCCAGTGTGAGATAGCCCGCAATGGCTACCGCCAGCACGCCTACCAGCGCGGTGGACAGCACGGTGACGATGGCGGTCAGCGTGATGTCGCCGCCGTACAGCGCAAAGGCCTTGGAGAAATTGCCCAGGCCCCAGCCACCACTGCTCTCATTGCGGAAGGCATAGGTGAGCGAAAACACCAGCGGGTAGACAAACAGCAGACCCACCATCACCAAGGCGGGCAGCAGCAGGGCCAGGGCGGGAAAAAGTTCGGAGGGTCTGTGGCGCATCGTTGGGCGTGCTTAGTTTTGCACCTGGGCTTCGTACTGCTCGCGCAGATCCTTGAAGTAAGGTGCCAGCGGGAAGGGCTTGCCATTGCGCGCCAACTCGGCCGGGGTCACGTCCACGAACAGCTGGTTCCAGACCTTGGGGTCCAGCACGGGCTTGACCACGTTGGCGTCAATGCCCGGGTACCAGTTGAAGCGGCGCACGATGCCGTCGGCCTGCACTTGCGGGCTGGTGGCCAGGGCGATGAACTTCTTTGCCAGTTCCACGTTCTTCGCCTTGGCGGGAATCGCGTAGTAGTAGGGCTGGCCGGGCATGCCGGGCGACAGGATCTTCAGCTTCATGTTGGGCGCCAGGCGGCCTTCGGCCTTCCAGCTTTGGAACATGTCCACCCAGACTGGGCCCATGGCGATTTCGCCACGGTTCAGCATGTCCAGCGTGCCGGCGTTGCCGGGCGTGAACACCACCTGCTGGTTGAAGCTCTTCAGGTCGGCGAAGGCCTTCTTCCAGCCGGCGGGCGACTTGGCGTCATAGGGGCCTTGCTGCACGGTCTCGGGGTTGCCGCCGTAGGCGTACATCCAGCCCACCACAAAGGCCACGCCTGACATGCCGCCCTTCAGGCCGTTGTAGCCAAAGCTCTTGGGGTTCTTGGCCACAAAGGCGCGCAGCTCGTCATAGGATGCGGGTGGGGTCTTGATCAGATCCGGGTTGTAGGCCAGCGCGGTCTGGCTTTCAAACATGGGCATGACGTAGCCGTCCACATTTACGCCCAGGGCCTGCTTGGCAGACTGGCTGACCGCGTACTTGCCGGTGGGGATGCTGTCGCGGTATTTCAGCAGCAGGCCGTCACGCACCATTTCGCCGGTCTTTTGCTGGTTGGGCACGATCACGTCGGTGTCCCAGGTGGCGGCGCCAGCGGCTTTCTGGGCCTGCAGCTTTTCCAGCATTTTTTGCGAACCGGCATCGTCCGGGCCGGTGCCGACCACGCTGACCTTGACGCCGGGGTTCAGCTTCTCGAACAGCGGGCCCAGGTAGTCGGTCACGTAGTCCACCATGTTCTGCGAGCCACCGCTGATCACGTTCAGCGTGGTGGTCTGGGCCTGTGCGCTCAGAGACAGAGCGCCCAGCGCCAGGGCAATGGATGCAGCGAGTGTGCGGCGAAGTAGTGGCATGGAATGCTCCTGTGTAGCAATTAAAAAAAGGGCTCAGGCCTGCGCCAAGGCGCGCGGGTAGATGTGCAGCGCGTGGGCGGGAATGCAGACGGTCACGTTGTCGCCGTTCTCCATGGGGCGCGGGTGGTCGATGAAGAAGGCGCCGCATGCGGTCGTGATCTCGCAGCGGTAGCCGCCGCCTAGGTAGCTCACCTGGTGGATGCGGCCTGGTATCTGCAGGCTGTCGTCGGCCTGCGCGTCAGCTGTGCCAAGGCTTGCCATTTCGCTTCGGAAATGCACTTGTGCCGGGCCTTGGATCGGTGTACCTGCGCGGCACCACACCTGTGCCTGCGGTACGCGCGGCACACGCAGCTGCACGCCGCCGTTTTCGGCCTGGGCCTCGCAGTCGATGGTGTTGTCGGCGCCCATGAAGGTTGCCACGTACGGCGTTTGGGGGCGCTGGTACACGTCTTCAGGCGCACCGATCTGGGCGATGCGGCCTTGCTCCAGTATCACCACCTGGTCGGCCATCACCATGGCTTCTTCGCGGTCGTGCGTAACCAGGATGGCGGTGACGCCCAGTGCGCGCTGGATGGAGCGGATTTCGTGGCGCATCTGCAGGCGGATGCCGGCGTCGAGGTTGGACAGCGGCTCGTCCAGCAGCAAAATTTCAGGCTCCACCGCCAGGGCGCGGCCCAGGGCCACGCGTTGGCGCTGCCCGCCCGACAGCTCGCCCACGCCGCGCGCGCCAAAGCCTTGCAGGCCCAGCATGTGCAGCAGCTTGTCTACGCGTTGTTGGATCTCGGCGCGCGGCACGTGGCGCAGCTTCAGGCCGTAGCCAATGTTTTGCGCCACGCTCATGTGCGACCACAGCGCGTACGACTGGAACACCATCGCCATGCCCCGGCGCTCGGGCGGTTCGTGCAAGATGTTTTGGCCCTTGACGCTGATACTGCCCGCCTTGACGGGGTTGAAGCCTGACAGGGTGCGCAGCAGGGTGGTCTTGCCGCATCCCGACGCGCCCAGCAGGGCCACGAAACTACCTGGTTCTATGTCCAGGTCTATGCCTTTGAGCACTTCGTTCGCGCCATAGGCTACGCACAGACCGCGCACAGAAATAATCGGATTCACAAGGGGGACTCTTTGTCGGACGTCGTTTGACTACAGCAAACGATACCCACAAAGCATGACTCTTGTGTGACGGGAAAACCCTTTGTATATGACCGTTTCCCCCTTGGCTGACGGTGGGGGCCCGGTGGGTTGGGGTGGTGCCACCCGGTCCCGCTTCTGCAGATGCCTACAAGCAACGGACTTGGGTGCGGCACCTGGCTGCAGTTTTTACGAAATTTATGCCTGCAGCGCATGTTTGGTCTGCGATGGATGCTATGGGAAAAGTAGCAACTTGCCGTCGCTCGCGTGAGTAGAGTTCCGCTGCACCCACTCTGGTTCGGTGAGGCCCTGAAGCTCTGACCTGCAGAAATCGATGCATGTCCTCTGGAGTCAAGATTTATGGCCGACCCAGGCCAATGGAAAAACGCGTTGCTCCCTAGACTGAGCACGCCTACCAGAACAACGAGACAAGCGACACAGACGTACCAGCGGCACCATCCCTGGCGCAACGCGATCTGCGCCCTTGCGTCTCGTTCGTGACAACTTAAAAAAGGAGACAACATGACCGAGATACAAGTGTTCCCTTCGCAGGAGCCGTCCGCCTCCCGCCGCCAGGCCCTCAAAGGCATGGGTGCCGCCGCCGTGGTCGCCGGCTTGCCCGGTCTGGCACTGGCCCAGACCAAAACCATCCGCATCGGCTACATCAGCCCGCTGACCGGGCCGCAGGCCCCGTTCGGCGAGACGGACAAATACATGGTGGCCAAGATGCAGGCCCTGCTGAAGGATGGGCTCACCATCAATGGCACCAAATATGCGGTCGAGATACTGGTGCGCGACAACCAGTCCAACCCCAACAAGGCGGCCGAGCTGGCCGGTAACCTGATCCTGAATGAGAAGGTGCATCTGATGCTGCCCGCCAGCACCACCGATGCCATCAACCCCGTGTCCGACCAGTGCGAGCTCAACGGCGTGCCCTGCCTGTCCAGCCAGGCACCTTGGCAGAGCTTTGTGTTTCCGCGCGGGGGCTCGGCCGAGAAGCCCTTTAAATGGACCTACCACTTCTTCTGGGGTCTGGAGGACGTGCTGGCCAGCTTCACCGGCATGTGGAACTCGGTGCAAACCAACCGCAAGGTGGGCCTGCTGTTTCCGCGCAATATCGACGGCGAAGCCTGGGGCAACAAGGAGTGGGGCTTGCCACCGGCGGTCACCAAGGCCGGTTTTCAAACCGTCATCCCCAGCTCCTTCCAGCCGCTGACGAATGATTTTTCAGCCCAAATTTCGGAATACAAGCGGGCCGGGGTGGACATCATTGGTGGCATCAGCTACCCCGCCGACCTGAAGACCTTCATCACCCAATGCCGCCAGCAGCAGTTCAAGCCCAAGGTTGTCACCGTGGCCGCCGCGCTGCTGTTTCCCTCGGGGGTCGAGTCCATGGGCCAGCTGGGCGAGGGCATGAGCACCGAGGTGTGGTGGACACCCGCCTTTCCGTTCAAGTCTTCGCTGACCGGTGAAACCGGCGCCAAGATGGCCGAGGACTGGGAGGCCGCTACCAAAAAGCAGTGGACCCAACCGCTGGGCTATGCCCATGCCCTGTGGGAAGTGGCGCTGGACGTGCTCAAACGCAGCAAGGACCCGCTGAGCCGCGATTCCATCCGCCAGGCCATTACCGAGACCAATCTCACCACCATGGCGGGGCCGGTCAACTTCAAGGGCGGCCCCACACCCAATATCTCCAAGACACCGGTGCTGGGCGGCCAATGGGTTAAAGGCAAGGCGCACAAGTACGACCTGCGCATCGTAGACAACAGCACCAGCAAGCTTGTCGGCACCGAAGGCAAGCTGCAGTTGATCTGATGTTCATGACCACCCCATCGCCGACCTGGAGTGTGTGTCCATGAGTGCTGTGCCCATCTTGAGCGCCCAGGGCTTGAGCAAGTCCTTTGGCGCCGTGCGTGTGATCCATGAGATCAGCTTTGAGGTGTGGCCCGGCGAGGTGCTGGGCGTGCTGGGCCCCAACGGCGCGGGCAAGACCACGCTGTTCAACCTGATCAGCGGCGATGTGGCGGTGGACGGCGGCAACTTGCGCTTCCAGGGCGAGGCGCTAAAGGGTGGCGAGCCGCCGTTCAAGCGCTGCCGCCGAGGTATTGGCCGCACCTACCAGGTGCCACGCCCCTACAGCGGCATGACCACTTTTGAAAACCTGCTGGTGGCCGCGATGTTTGGCGGCATGCAGTCCGAGCGGGTGGCCAACGACCGCTGCGCTGCGATTTTGGACGACTGTGGCCTGGGCGACAAAGCCAACCAGCTGGCCGGTTCACTCACCTTGCTGGACCGCAAGCGGCTGGAGCTGGCGCGCGCGTTGGCCAGTGGCCCCAAATTACTGCTGCTCGACGAAATCGCGGGCGGCCTGACGGACGAGGAGTCGCATGCCCTGGTGCAACTGGTGCGGCGCATCCGTGAGCGCCAGGTCACCGTGGTCTGGATCGAGCATGTGCTTCACGCGCTGATGGCCGTGGCCGATCGCCTGCTGGTGCTGAACTTTGGCGAAAAAATTGCCGAGGGCAGCCCCCAGGCGGTGATGGCCAACCCCGAAGTGCAACGCGTCTATATGGGAATTGATTCATGAGTGCCCCCGTATCCTCCCCCTTGCTCTCTACCCACGGGCTGTGTGCCCGTTACGGCGATTTCCAGGCCCTGTTCGGCATCGATTTTGAGATCGCCTCCGGCGAGGTGGTCGCTCTGATCGGCGCCAACGGCGCGGGCAAGTCCACCCTGTTGCGCAGCCTGGTCGGACTGTTGCCCGTGGCACAGGCCATGGTGCGTTTTGACGGCCAGGCGGTCGGCGGCAGTGCCCCGCACCAGATGCTTCAACGCGGCTTGGCCCTGGTGCCCGAAGGCCGCCGCCTGTTTACCGGCATGACGGTGGCGGATAACCTGCAGGTGGCCATCGACCATGCACGGGCGATGGATGCCCACGGCACCGCCAGGCCTTGGACGCTGGACCGCCTGTTCGACCTGTTTCCCATCCTGCTGCAAAAGCGCCGCACGCCGGTGGAACTGCTGTCCGGCGGGCAGCAGCAAATGGTGGCGATTGGCCGTGCGTTACTGGGTCAGCCGCGTCTGCTGTTGTGCGACGAACTGTCGCTGGGCCTGGCACCGCTGGTGATTCGCGAAATCTATGCGGCACTGCCCAGCATCGCTGCGGCGGGCACGGCCATCGTGCTGGTCGAGCAGGACGTGGCGCTGGCTTGCCGGGCATCGCACCGCCTGTACTGCATGCTGGAAGGCCGCATCACCTTGACGGGCCGGTCCGCCGACATGGCCCGCGACGACATCGCCCGTGCCTACTTTGGAGCCAGCCATGCAGTGGCTTGATGCATTGGTACAAGGCCTGCTGCTGGGCGGCATGTATGCGCAGTACGCCATTGGCATGGCGCTGATGTTTGGCGTGATGCGCATCGTCAATACCGCCCATGGCGACATGATGATTTTGCTGGCGCTGGTGGGTGTCAGTCTGGCCGGGGCCCTGGCCATCGGCCCGTATGTGGTGGTGGCCATGCTGGTGCCCATCGCCATGGTGCTGGGCTGGCTGCTGCAAAAGACGGTGCTCAACCGGGTGCTGGGGAACGATCCGCTGCCGTCGTTGATCGCCACCTTTGGCCTGTCGATTGCGCTGCAAAACCTGATGCTGCAAATCTGGTCGGCCGACACCCGTTCTTTGCCCGGCGACGGGCTGGAGTTTGCCAGTCTGGCGCTGGGCGATTTCTTCGTTGGGGTGCTGCCGCTGCAAATCTTTGCCGCCTCGCTATTGATGACGACGGGCCTGGACCTGACGCTGCGCTACACCGCCTTTGGCCGTGCGCTGCGTGCTGCCGCAGCCGACCCCGAGGCTGCGGCCATTACTGGCATCAACCCCCAGCGGGTGTATGCCGCTGCCACGGCGCTGGCCGTTGGCATGCTGGGGGTTGCGGCGGTGTGCCAGTCGCTGCGTGCCACGGTGTCGCCTTCGGACGGCCCGGCGCAGCTGATCTATGCCTTTGAGGCGGTGATCATCGGGGGCATGGGGTCAGTCTGGGGGGCTTTCCTGGGGGCGATGGTGTTGGGGGTGTCGCAGGCGATTGGTTTTCGGCTGGACGCGGGCTGGGGCATTCTCAGTGGGCACCTGGTATTTCTGGCCGTGCTGGCCGTACGCCCGCAAGGGCTGATGTCGCGGAGAGCCTGAACACCATGAGTGCAGTGATGAAACCCCTGGCCGCAATGGCCTCCACCCTGCCGCCGCCAATGGCGATGGTGCAACGCCACACCCGGTCCAGCCGTATCGCCATGGCTCTGTGCGTGCTGGCTGTTGCCACGATGCTAAGCATGCCCTGGTGGGCCGACTCCGGGCTGATCCGCGCGGTGGTCGAGCTCAGCTGCTACATCGTGGTGGCGCAGATGTGGAACCTGCTGGCGGGCTACGCCGGCCTGGTGTCGGTCGGCCAGCAGGCATTTATTGGCGTGGCGGGCTATGCCATGTTTGTGCTGGCCAACAAGTTCGGCGTGGACCCATTTCTGGCATCGGCCCTGTGCCTGCTGGTGCCCGCCCTGCTGGCCGTCCCTGCCTATGCGCTGCTGCACCGGCTGGATGGCCCGTATTTCGCCATCGGAACCTGGGTAGTGTCCGAGGTCTGCCGCCTGTTCGCCTCCAGTCTGGATTACGTGGGCAGTGGCTCGGGCATGACGCTCAGCGCCATGGGCAAGTACAGCCTGGAGCAGCGTGAGTTCGGCACGCTCTGGCTGTGCGCAGCCATGCTGCTGCTTGCCGTGGGTGGTAGCTATGGCCTGCTGCGCTCGCGCTACGGTCTGGCGCTGACGGCCATGCGCGACAACCCGGTATCCGCCGCCAGCCAGGGCGTGGATGTCAAGCGCCTGCGCTTTCTGATCTACCTGGCCGCCGCCGTGGGCACCGGCATGGTGGGCGCGGTGTATTACCTGAGCGCGTTGCGCATCTCGCCCTCGGCCGGGTTTGACCCCAACTGGTCGTCTATCTGCATTTTCATCGTCATGGTGGGCGGTATCGGCTCGATTGAGGGGCCGCTGGTCGGTGCCTTGCTGTACTTCGCCGCCGACCGCCTGTTTGGCCGCTTTGGTGCTACCTACATGGTGGTGCTGGGTCTGATGACGCTGTGCATGGCGCTGTTCGCCCGGGGTGGGCTGTGGGGCCTGTGGTGCAAGCGGGTGGATGCCCCCTGGTTCCCGCTGCGCCGCCGTCTGTTGCGCCGATCCGATGCCGCCAAAAACTGAATTTTTACAACCAGCCTCAAGGAGACAAGCATGAGCACCAGCGTACTGACCCCACCCGACCGCGCCCTGATCCAGCTGCCGCCCGAGCCGCACGCGGCCGTCATCGCCGAGTACGGACTCCACGGCGACCACATCGGCCCATCGGAAGCCGAGTCACCCTGGGTGCCTTTCGGCGACAGCGCGGCGATCCGCCATTTGTCCTTCGACGTGCGTACCGGTGCTGTGGCCAATATCCTGTGGGTCAAGGGTGGCGGTCGCATCGGCACCCACCGCCACCGGGGGGCGGTATCCGCCATCACGTTAGAGGGCACCTGGGGCTACTACGAGTACGACTGGGTGGCCCGCCCTGGCAGCTTTGTGTACGAAACACCGGGCACGGCCCACACCCTGTACTCCGACGACCCGAAGGGCATGAAGGCCATGTTCTGGATCAACGGCGCCATCGAGTTCTTTGACGACGCAGGCCAGCTCACCGACACCTTTGACGTGTTCTGGTTCATCAACCACTACGTCAGCCATTGCCGCGCCCACGGGCTGCCGATCAACAAGGCCTTGTTCCTGTAAGCGGGGGGCGGCAGAAGTGACCATGAGCCCCACGATGCAACTCTTTTCGGTGCGCGGCCTGGCCTGCACCGTCACCGGTGCCGCCAGCGGCATCGGCCTGGCCTACGCCGAGGTGATGGCCGAGCACGGCGCGCGCGTCACGCTAATGGACCTCAACGCCCCGCGACTGCAAGAGGCCGAACAGCGCCTGCGGTCGCAGGGCTACGAGGTGCGCAGTGAGTGCGTGGACGTGACCGACCGCGAGGCCCTGTACGCCGCCTTCGACCGCAGCGCCGCTGCCTACGGCGGGCTGGATGTGCTGTTTGCCAACGCCGGCATCGACGCTGGCCCCGGCTTTTTGACCCCTGACAACGCCCGCAACCCCGAAGGCGCGCTGGAGGCCCTGGACGAGCGCCACTGGGATGCCGTGATTGCCACCAACCTCACCTCGGTGTTCACCAGCCTACGTGCCGCCGTGCGCCACATGAAGCCGCGCGGCAAGGGCAGCATTGTGGTGACCACGTCCAACGTTGCCATCATCAACGAGGCCATCGTCGGCACGCCCTACATGCCCGCCAAGGCCGGTGCGGCCTCGCTGGTGCGGCAGGCGGCAATGGAGCTGGCGCGCTACGGCATCCGTGTGAACGCGATTGCGCCCGGCCCCTTCGCCACCAATATCGCCGGGGGCCGGCTGCGCAACCCGGCCGACCGCGAGGCCTTCCAGGTGCGCGTGCCCATGCACCGGGTGGCCGATACCGACGAGATCAAGCCCCTGGCGCTGTTTCTGGCGTCGAACGCGTCCTCGTTTGTCACGGGTTCCCAGCTGGTGATCGACGGCGGGCAGATGCTCGGCCGGGTGGACTGAAAGGGCTCCATGATGCAAGCTGCCATTTTTGCTGCCCTGCGCCAGCCGCTGCAAATCACGCAGCTTGACGACCCCGAACCCGACCGCTACCAGGTGCTGCTCAAGGTGTGCCGCTGCGGCATCTGCGGCAGCGATCTGCACATGACCGAAGACCCGGTGTTCGGCGCCCAGCGCGGCGATGTGCTGGGCCATGAATACTCGGGCGAGGTGCTGGAAGTCGGGGCCGATGTCACGCACCTCAAAGTGGGCGACCAGGTCAGCGTGGCCCCGCTGCGCGGCTGTGGCGACTGCGACAGTTGCCGCCGTGGCGACCCTGCCTGGTGCGCCCAGATGCAGCTGATAGGCGGGGGCTACGCCCAGTACGCTGCGGTGGCGGCGCGCCAGTGCCGCAAGCTGCCCTGGGGCATTTCTGCGGCCGACGGTGCCCTGGCCGAACCGCTGGCCGTGGCCTTGCACGGCGTGGTGCAGGCAGGCCTGAAACCGGGTGACCGGGTGCTGGTGGTCGGTGCCGGCGCCATTGGCCTGGCCGTGGCATTCTGGGCGCGGCGCATGGGGGCTACTGCCGTGGCGATGAGCGATGTCCACCAGTACCAGGCCGAGCGTGCCCGGGCGCTGGGTGCCAGTGCGTTCCTAACGGCCGACGAGGATTTGGCGGCGCAGGCGCGCAACCACCTGGGCGGCGAGCCGGACCTGGTGTTTGAGTGCGTGGGCAAGCCCGGCTTGATTGACCATTGCATTGGGCTGGTGCGCCCGCGCGGCACGGTGGTGGTGCTGGGCCTGTGCACTGCGCGCGACCACTTTGACGCGTTCCGCGCCATCTCCAAAGAGGTGCGGATCGTGATGTCGGTGTTCTTCAATATGCGCGAGTTCCACACGGCGATTGACGCGCTGGACGGTGGGCGTTACGCGCCCCAGGCACTGATTTCGGAGACCATTGCCCTGGTGGATTTACCGACTGCATTCGAGGCGCTGCGCCAGCGCACCACCCAATGCAAAGTGCTGGTGGACCCGTTCGCTGCGGCGGGTTGACGCCGGAGCGGATCAGTGCAGGGATTGGCGCTGCAGCTGCGTGGGTGTAATGGCAAAGCGTTGCTTGAACGCCCGGGAAAAGTGCGACGGGCTGGCAAAGCCGCAGTGGTAGGCCGTTT
Source organism: Rhodoferax sp. SPJ21 (assembly GCF_058216335.1). Lineage (NCBI taxonomy): Bacteria > Pseudomonadati > Pseudomonadota > Betaproteobacteria > Burkholderiales > Comamonadaceae > Rhodoferax > Rhodoferax sp. SPJ21. Next base: position 1,615,132 of record NZ_JBYZMO010000001.1, on the reverse strand, counting down.
CAGCCACGGTGGTGCCGCGCCGTTGCGGATCCAGCAGCTGCTCCCGGGCCCGGTCCAAGCGGCGCGCCAGTACATAGTCGGCCACCGCGCTGTCCTGCGCAGCGAACAGACGCCGCAAATGCCGCTCAGAGATGCCTGCTGCGTGGGCGATCTGGTCGGCATGCAGACCTTCGTCGCCCAGGTGCTCTTCGATGTAGGCCTTGGCGGCCAGCAGATGGGTGGCGCTGAGGGCCGAGGTCACGGTGTGGCCTTCGCCTTGGTGGATTAGCACGCCCAGCAGATCGCAGACCTGGCTGTCCAAGGATTCGCTGTTCTGGAGGGGCTGCGCCGGGCCTTCGATCAGATTCAGCAACAGGCTGCTCAGCGTGTGGCTGTACAGCCGGTGGGTATGGGTGGCGGCGGCGATGTGCAGGGGGTGGTTCAGGTGGGTACGGACCAGCTGGGTGTGGAACAGGTCCGCCGGAATATCCACATGCAGCTGGCTGAAGTTTTCCGCCCCGCCCAGTAAAAACGGGTAACGCGCGTCGTAGACCAGCACATCGCCTTTGTGGACCTTCACGCAGTGGCCGCGCTGGTAGATGAAGGTCTCGCCCTCGCGCACCACGTTGATGAAAATCGACTCCCGGGGCGTGGCGCGGATCATGTCCGGCGTGCGCTCGATCACATGCGCATTGGCGCTGGTGATGGCTAGACGCAGATTGCCCTGGTCCAGGCTGGTCTGCTTGGCCAACAGCCCGTGGTCTGAGTAAGACGAACAGCGTATGCCGACCAGATTGGTCCGGCACTCTTCTTCCCAGTAGCGCACGCGCAGCTCGGGGCGGACCTGGGTGGTGTCAATGGAGGTACGTCCTCTGCCGGGTGTCGTCATGTCGTGGGTGTCAGTGGTGCGGGTGGCTTCAGACTTTCACGACAGTGTATTTTTAGATCAAATTTTCTAGGCTAGCGCTTACCCTTGTGGGGCGGGGGGGCAACAAGCGGGTGATCTGCGCCCCTCTGCACCGTAGGCGTAAACCACGGTTGGCGCGTTACGCAGAGGTGTTTCCTTCTACCTCTTACGGAACGTCGCTATGCGCAAACTTGTTGGTATGTTGTTGTCTTTGGGCTGTGTGGTGGCATCCACGTCGCATGCGGAGGTGTATCGCTGCCAGGCGGCCACGGGGAAAGTTGAGTTCTCTGATGTGCCGTGCCCCACCGGTGCGGCGTCCACCACCTTGACCGTGCGGCCCAATGTCCTGAATTCGGCGGAGGGGCGAGAGCAAGCGCTGCGGGCCGACAACCAGCGCCTTGCCCAGCAGCTGGAGGCCGAACAACGCAAGAACCAAGCTGCCAGCCAGAGCGGCAAAACCCAGCCGGACCTGCAAGCCGCCCAGCAGAACAGCCTGGAGTGCCGGCGCGCCAAGCGCGATTACGAGGTCAGCGCCTCGTCTATCCAGCCGAACAAGGGCCAGGTAAGCGCATTGGCCTCGGCCATGTATGGCGCTTGCGGCCTGCGTGAGCCCGACCGCACTATCAACAAGACCGTGGTGAATGTGAATGCACAGGGCCGCCAGAGCACGCCTGCCCCTGCGGGAGATGAAAACTGATGCTTCAGGCGTTGGCGGCTCTGCCTACAGCCTTGCAATAGCCGCCCGCAAATCGTCCACACTCAGCACCTCCGACAGCACCTGCGGCGCGCTGCCGGGCTTGTACAGCACATACACCGGCACCCCGTTGCGGCCCAGCTGGCCCAGGGCGGCGGTGATGGCCGGGTCGCGGCGGGTCCAGTCGGCGCGCAGCAGTTGCACGTTTTTGGCGTCCAGGTCGGCCAGCACGGCGGGGTGGGCCAGGGTGGTGCGCTCGTTGTACTGGCAAGTGATGCACCAGGCGGCGCTGAAGTCCACCATCACCGGCTGGCCGGCGGCCAGGGTTTGCTCGACCCGGCCCGGTTCCCAGGCTTGCCAGCGGCCGTCGGAAGCGGCTTGGACTGGGGGCGCCAGTTGGGTGATGTTGTGGCCTATGGCGAAGGCCAATACTGCGGTGGCAGCTATCGAAACCATAGTGGATGTGGTGTTTTTCTGGCGCAGCGTCCACAGCACCACGGTCGCCCCGGCCAGCAGCGCCAGCAGGCTTGCGGCCCCTGCCATGCCGCTTTGCTGGGCCAGCACCCAGACCAGCCAGGCGACCGTGGCCAGCATGGGAATTGCCAGCAGCCGGCGCAGGGTTTGCATCCAGGCGCCGGGGCGCGGTAGCAGCCGTGCGACGGCCGGGCTCAGGCTGGCAGCCAGATAGGGCAGGGCCATGCCCAGGCCCATGATGGCGAACACCGGCAGCGCCTGCACGGTGGGCAGGCCCACGGCAAAGCCCAGCGAAGCCCCCATGAAGGGCGCGGTGCAGGGCGAGGCCACGGCCACGGCCAGCACGCCGGACAAAAAAGCGTTCAGTGCCGGATTGCGCGCCTGCAGCGTCACCACGCGGCTAGGCAGGAACTGGCCAAATTCGAACAGCCCGGCCAGGTTCAGCCCGACCACGGTGAACAGCACGGCCAGCCCCGCCACCACGGCGGGCGACTGCAGCTGAAAGCCCCAGCCCAGCTGCTCGCCGCCCGCGCGCAGGGCCAGCATCAGGCCGCCCAGTGCCAGAAAAGACAGCACCACGCCAGCGCTGTAGGCCATGCCGTCCACGCGGTGGCCCCGGCGGTCACCGGCGTGCTGCGCAAAGCCCATGACCTTGATCGCCAGCACCGGGAACACGCAGGGCATCAGGTTCAATATCAAGCCGCCCAGCAGCGCACCCAACAGGGCCGCGCCCCATGTCAGGCTGGGAGCGGAGGGGATTTGCGATGCGGCGCTGTTCGCCTGCAGTGCGGCGGTCAGTGCGGGCGACACGGTGGGTACGGCGGCCACGGCCGGCCAGCGGCCGCTCACATTGGCCAGGGTGCGAAAGCCCCGGCGTGGCTCGCCTTCGGCCATCGCTAGGACCAGCGGCATCTCATCCGGGCTTTGGCTGCGCTGGGCCGACAGGGGCACGTCGGCAGTCCACACGTCGCCTTCCCAGTTCTGGGTGGGCTCGGCGGCGGTTTCGGTGATTTCCGGGGTTTCGGGGAATAGTTGCAGTGTCTTGCCGCGTATTTCTGGCGGCAGGTCGGTCACGCTGACGCGCAGGTTGTTGCCTTTCACCACCACATTGCTGCGCCCTACCAGCGGTTCGGGCTGTGCCGCTTGTGCGGCGTTAAAGGCGGCGGCGTTCAGGCCGGTGGAGCTTTTCACCGGTATCTTCAGCACAAAGTCGCCTTCTTGCGGAATGCATTCCTTGCGGCAGACCAACCAGGCGGCGTGCAGCTTGACCTCCAGGTCGCTGGCCAGCAGCGTGGGTTTGAAGGCCGGCGTGATGGTCAGCGGCACCGGCAGCAGCACCGTGCCCTCGTAGCCGTAGTTGGCCAGCGTGCCCACCGGAATTTTGTGCGGCAGTGGCCAGGCGATGTCGCCAGCTGTGACGCCGGGCGGCAGGGTCCAGCTCAGCGTGGTGGGCAGGCCAGAGTCGCCGGCGTTCTTCCAGTAGGTATGCCACTCGGGCTGGTGGCTGATCTGCAGGCCCACCCAGACCGGTTGGCCGGGCACGGCACCCTGGGGGGCGTGGGCCACCAGCTCGGCGCGCACCTGCTCGGTAGTTACTGTGGATTTTTGGGCGTTGGCGCAGAGTGGTATTGCGCTAGCAGCTATTAAAACGAGAGCGGTGAGAAAGCGATGCAGCATGGTGGGGCCAGAGTATGCCGGGTCGGAGCCCGCGCAGCCGGGCAAAGTTCCGGGGGCTAGCCTGCCCCGAATACGGGCGGCAGCTTCTTTGGCGCCTTGATGCGCAGCTGTTTGTGGATGCTTTCCTGGCCAAACACCACTTCGATGTCGGCTACCGCCACGCCAAACAGCGGCGCCAGAAAGCGCACCATGTGGTCGGTGGCCTTGCCATTTTTCGGCGTGGCCGTCACGCTGACCTTGAGCTGTGTGCCCATGGGCTTGGCGATGGCGTCGCAGCAGGCTGAGGGCTTGCCCAGGATGTTGACGATCAGCACGTCACCATCCCAGGCGAAGAAGCTGTCGCCGGTGGCGTTGCGTGGAGCGGCCATTCGGTTCAGTTCGGGTTTTTGAGCCGCAACAGGCCCAGGCCCAGCAGGCCGAAGGCACCGCCGGTGGTCCGGTTGAACAGCTGGGCCCGGCGCGGCGTGGAGAACCAGCCCTGCAGCCGCCCGGCCAGCAGCGCATACACACAGTGCGAGAACAGGGCGCAGCCTGCGAACACGCTGGTCAGCTGCAGAAACTGCGGCAGCATGGGCGCGTCCAGATGCAAAAACTGTGGGAACAGCGCGGTGAAGAACAAGATGCTCTTGGGGTTGGTCATCGACACCAGCAAGCCCTGGCGTACCAGCGCCCAGCGGGACTTGGGGGCTGCCGTCTGGGTCTGGGCCGCCTTGCTGAACACCGAGCCGGGGTTCGTCCATTGGCGGTAGCCCAGGTACATCAGGTACAGCGCGCCAGCCGTCTTCAGCCCGGCAAACAGCCAGGCCGAGGTGTGCAGCAAGGTGCCCAGGCCAGCCATGGCAATACCCGAAACGGCAAAAATCCCCACCGCACTGCCGATGGAGCTGCCCAGCAGCGTCTTGCGCGGGCCCCAGGCAATGGTGTTGGACACCGCCAGCAGCACGGCCGGGCCGGGGGTGAAGCAGGTGACCAGGGAAATGGTGACGAAGAGCAGCCAGGAGGCAGAGGTCATGGTGGGGCGGATGGCGTGTGCAACAAGGGTAGTGAATCTACCTGAAGTTACCGGATGAGGCCGACCGTTGGCGCTGGGGCGACCCGCCAGCGGGGCTTTTGCAAAGTGCGGGTAAATTGAGGGTTAACCCTAGTAAAGACCCTTGTGAGCCCCTGCCGACAGGCCTATAACCGAGTCCGGTTGCAGCTTTATGGCGCCCGTAGCAACCAGCATCTGGCAGACGTACAGCGCCGCAGACACAACACAGGGTGCGACTTTGAAAGGTTCCCATGTCCGACGGCTCTCTCCCCACATTCCGCTTCCCCGCAGGCACGCATATCGTCCAGGTCCAGCCGCCGCAGCACGGCCCGGTGACACTGGATTCACCCGCTATGGAGGTTTTTACCGACCTGGCGCAGATCCGCGCCGCCACGGTGCAGCCGCAAACATCGCTGGACCAGGCCGAGCTGAAAATGATCTACCAGGGCGTGCGCCTGCTGTTTGTGGTGTCCGACATGCCCTCGGTGGACGGCATCCTGACCTCGGCCGATATTGCCGGTGACAAACCCATGCGCCTGGTGCACCAACGCCAGGTCAAGCACGAAGACCTGACCGCCGCCGACGTCATGACGCCGCTGGCCGAGATCGACGCCATCACCTTCGCTGCGCTGCAGCGCTCCACCGTGGAGCAGGTCGTGGCCACACTGGTACGGCGCGGCCGGCCACACCTGCTGGTGATCGACTCCGACACCGCCGACCGCAGCCCGCGCATCCGTGGCCTGGTGTCCCAAACCCAGGTCGAGCGCCAGCTGGGCCATACCTTGCCGGTGACGGCCATGGCGCAGACTTTTGCCGAGCTGGAGCAGGTACTGGCGGGGCATTAGGCGCGTAGACGGGCGGTTTGGCTCCGTAGCCGCCTGTGCTTGATAGCGCTTGTGGCCGTCACTGCCGCAGGAATGCCAGCAGCGCATCGTTGAACGCTTGCGCGTGCGATACGTTGAAGCCGTGCGGCGCACCGCTAACTTTCACCAACTGGCTGTGGCGCACCGCCTGGTGGGTGCGCAGGCCCGAGCCTTCGATGGGCACGATCGCATCTGCCTCGCCGTGGACCACCAACGTGGGCACGGTTATCCGATTCAGGTCTTCGCGGAAGTCCGTGGTGCCGAAGGCGTCCATGCACGCCAAGGCCGCATACTGCGCCGACTGTTGGCACAGGGCGATAGCGTCGCTGCGCTGCAACTCTGTGACCTGCAGCACGCCATGGGCCGAGAAGAAGTCCTGGGTGAAATGCTCAAAGAAGGCATGGCGGTCTTGCTCCAGCGCATGCCTGCTTTGTTGTGCCTTGTCGGGCATGAGTGGTCCGTCGGGGTTGTCGGCCGTCTTTAGCAAGTAGGGCGGCACGGCGGCGGCGAATACCACGCTGTGCAGGCGCGACTCGCCATGCCGCGTGATGTAGCGGGCCACCTCACCCCCGCCCATCGAGAAGCCCACCAGCGTGACGTCCTGCAGGCCGCATTGGTCCATGACTTGCTGCAGATCGTCGGCCAGCGTGTCGTAGCTGTAGTCTGATTCCGGCTTGTCGGACCGGCCGAAGCCCCTGCGGTCATAGGCCACCACTCGGTACCCTGCCGCGCTGAGCACCGCTACCTGGGGCTCCCAGGCCTGGGCCGACAGTGGCCAGCCGTGTATCAGTACCAGCGGCCGCCCATTCCCGCCGCTGTCTTCGATGTGCAGGCGCACCCGGTCTGCGGGCGCTGTGTCGGCCGGGCTTGCGCCGTCCCCGGTAGTCGTGTCTACCGTGGCGCTGGCCGCAGCGCCGCCCAGTGCGCCGGCAAAGGCGCCGAGTGAGGCGCCCACTACCACCCCTACCGGGCCGGCCACCCCGATACCAATAGCGGCGCCCGTGGCCATGCCGGCCACCGCGCCCCCGCCGACCAGCGTGGACTTGATTTCGCGCGCCGATTCCTCCGGGTCCAGCGCGGTTTGCGCTGCGGGGTCCGGGTCTTGCGAAGGAATGCCGTGGCCCGGTCGCGCCTGCTCGGCAAGGTCTTCGTCAATAGCGACGGTCTTCGACGTGGGGCTGAACGATGGAAGCATGTGGCTCTCCTGCAAGGGGGGGGAGGTGTGCGTGAAAGTGGTGGGGCACCGTTACTGGTAGCCGATGCCCATCACGTAGTCGCGCAGCAGCGCCTCTTCGTGGTTGCCTGCGGCCAGTAGCGCACGCAGTCCGTCGCGGGAGTTCACGACGCCCAGCAGCTTGCCGTCCGGGCGCACCATCAGCAAGGGCGCCAAGGCACGGGCCTCTGTTGTCGCCACCAGTGGGCTTTCGGGGCTGGCGCTAGCGGGCAGAACGGGCGTGAGTGTGTTCATGGGGTCAACGCGGCTTCAAGCTGCGCCTTGTTCATCGCAGAGCGGCCTTTGAGGCCTCGCTGGCGGGCTTCGTTGCGCAGCTGTAGCAACGTGCGGCCGCCCGGGCCCTTGTGCGAGCGCAAGCCGCCGCGTCGGCCCGCCGATATGTCGTTGAGCGAAGAGGCGCTGGCGGTAGCGGATTCCCCGTGCTGTGCGCGTTCCTTGTTGACAACGCGTGCGGCTATTTCTTCGGCCAGCGGCTGGGGCTTGCCGCGTTCGAGCAGGCTTTCCTTGATGTGCGCGTACTGGCGTTCGCGCTTCGCGCTCCAGATCTTTTGCGGCATGGCGGGTCCTTGGTGTGTGGGTGCGTGGTGTGATGGTGGCCGCCCAGCGGTACCGGGTCTGTACTTCAGCGCACATAGCCGGCAGATAGCCGGGTTTGTTGGGTAAATTAGCCTCTGGCGATCTATTTACCTGCGCAGGCAGCTACAAAAAATGTAGTGCTCCAGGGTTGTTGCGGGGCCGCCAGCACGTAGTTTTGCCGGGGGGATTACCCCGCGTCATTTAACATCGAAGGTTTCGCACTGACTCAGAGAACACCATGGCTGCCAATATTTTGCAAAAACTCCCCGCTGGCGAACGTGTCGGCATCGCGTTTTCGGGGGGGCTGGACACCAGCGCTGCCGTGCACTGGATGCGCGCAAAGGGCGCCATTCCCTGCGCTTACACCGCCAACCTGGGCCAGCCCGACGAGTCCGATTACGACGAAATCCCGCGCAAGGCCCTGGCCTATGGCGCCGAAATGGCCCGCCTGGTCGATTGCCGCCCGCAGCTGGTGGCCGAAGGCATTGCCGCCATCCAGTCCGGCGCCTTCCACATCAGCACCGGCGGTGCCACCTACTTCAACACCACGCCGCTGGGCCGCGCCGTGACCGGCACCGCGCTGGTGGTGGCAATGCGCGACGACGGCGTGAACATCTGGGGCGATGGCAGCACCTACAAGGGCAATGACATCGAGCGCTTCTACCGCTACGGCCTGCTGTGCAACCCCGAGCTGCGCATCTACAAGCCCTGGCTGGACCAGCTGTTTATCGACGAACTCGGTGGCCGCAAGGAAATGAGCGAATACCTCGTCGCCAATGGCTTCGACTACAAGATGAGCGTGGAAAAGGCCTATTCCACCGACTCCAACATCCTGGGCGCCACCCACGAGGCGAAAGACCTGGAGTTCCTGAACGCTGGTATGCACATCGTCAAGCCCATCATGGGCGTGCCGTTTTGGCGTGACGACTGCGTGGTCAAGGCCGAATCGGTGACCGTGCGCTTTGAAGAAGGCCAGCCCGTCGCGTTGAACGGCCAGACCTACCCCGATGCCGTAGCCCTGATGTACGCCGCCAATGAAATCGGTGGCCGCCATGGCCTGGGTATGTGCGACCAGATCGAGAACCGCATCATCGAAGCCAAGAGCCGCGGCATCTACGAAGCCCCCGGCATGGCGCTGCTGCACATCGCCTACGAGCGCCTGGTCACCGGCATCCACAACGAAGACACCATCGAGCAATACCGCAGCAATGGCCGCCGCCTGGGCCGCCTGCTGTACCAAGGCCGCTGGTTCGACTCGCAAGCCCTGATGCTGCGTGAAACCGCCCAGCGCTGGATCGCCCGCGCCATCACCGGCGAAGTGACTTTGGAACTGCGCCGTGGCAACGACTACTCCATCATGGACACCAGCAGCCCCAACCTGACCTACGCGCCAGAGCGCCTGTCGATGGAGAAGGTGGAAGACGCGGCCTTCACGCCCGCCGACCGCATTGGCCAGCTGACCATGCGCAACCTGGACATCGCCGACACCCGCGAGAAGCTGGGCGTATACACCCGCGCCGGCCTGCTGGGCAGCGGCAAGGATGCGGCTGGCGTGGCGCTGATCGCCAACCCCGGCGGCGTTTAAAACTGTCTACGGCGTTTTACGGCGAATAGGGCGCCTGCACGGTGCGCTGGGAAATCCACCAGATGTTGCCGTGCGGGTCGCGCACTCCGCCCTGGCGGTCGCCGTAGGGCATGTCGGCCACCAGCATCTGCAGCACAGCGCCATGCTGCAGCGCCCGCGCCATGGCTGCGTCGGCGTCCTCCACATACAGGTAGTAGGCCGCAGCCATCGGCGGGTAGTGGTCGCTGGCCTCACTGACCATCACCGTTGAGTCGCCGATTTGCACCTGCACATTGGCGATGTAGCCGTCGGGCCGCAGTGTGCGGCAGGTTTCGCTGCCGCCCAGCCCGTCGACCAGGAAGTCCACAAACATATCAGCGTTGCGCACAAAGAAGTAGGGCGTGACCGTGCTGAAGCCGGGTGGAATGTACATGGGGACTCCTTGGGGTTAGATACCCGTCTTCAGGGTGTAGGCAAACACCAGCGCCAACAGCACCAACCCGGCGCTGACCCAGCGCAGCCGCACCCGGTTGGCCTCTACGCGCTGCACCAGCTCTGTATTTTGGGTGGCCAGGGCCTGGATCAGCTCGGTGGAGTCCTGCATCTGCGCATGCAGCTCGGCAGTGGTGGCTTCCAGGGTGGCTATGCGGGCTTGCAGCTGGCTCAGGATGTCGCCCTCGGTAGCCAGTACCACCGAGGCCGGGGCGGGGGCCGTCACCGGTTTCTTGGAGACGGCTTTCCAGAGCTTCTTGGCGCCGTCGGCCACCACCGGCGCAGTGGCGATTACGTCGGACCAGGGTACGGTTTTGAGCAGCGAGAACCAGCCTAAAGCCATGGCATCAGCCTTTGAGAGCACAACAAGGCTTCAGTGTCGCCGCATCTGGTGCATGGCGCACCTGGGCAGCACGATTGCCCTGGGCTCGGGTCTGCTATATTTTTAGTAGCTGCTGGCGCAGGTAATGCCTGCGCCAGAGGCCGATTTAATGCGTAATTTTCAACGCAGATTCTTCAACGCAAAATCAGCACCGGGGTGTGCGAGTGCGTCAGCACCTGCTGGGTTTCGCTGCCCAGCAGCAGGCGTTTCAGACCGCGCCGGCCATGCGATGCCATCACGATCAGGTCGGCCTTGTGCTCGGTGGCGGCGGCGATCAGGCCCTCGGCCACCAGGTCAGAGCGCACCACCACGGCCTTGGCGTTGACACCATCTGCCTGGGCCTTGGCGGCGTCCACCACGCTCTGGGCTTCGTCGGCCCATTGCTGTTCGATGCGGGCGCTTTCGTCCAGGCTGACCGGGATGGAGCCCTCGAAATAGGTGCGCGCATAGGTCGGCACGACCTTGGCAATGACCAACGCGGCCCCGGTCAGCTTGGCAAGCTCAATGCCACTGGTAACGGCCTGCTGGGACAGTTCAGACCCATCGGTTGCGACAAGTATGCAGCGGTACATGGTGTTCTCCGGTAGTGGAATAGGTTCAGCATAAGTCTTCTGTGTGGACCCAGGTGTTGATATAGGTCAAACGCGGTGCCGTCCTACGGCGCTAGTCTCGCTGCATGCCTGCCAGCCTTGAGATTGCCCCGCCGCCCCTGTCCTTGCCGATGCCTTCTGCGCAGGCAGAGCAGACTGCGTGGCTGGACGAACCGTCTGAATGGGCGGCCTTCAGCCGGCCTTCAACGCAGTGGCCCCACTGCCAGGAATCGCAACTGCTGGTGGAGGGCATGCGCTGCGCTGCCTGCGCCATATCGGTGGAGGATGCGCTGCGCAAGCTGCCCGGCGTGGTGCAGGTCGAGGTGGGGGCGGCATCCCATCGCGCACGCGTGGTGTGGCTGGACGATGTCGGTCGGCCCTCCCAGTGGCTGGCCGCCGTGCAGCGTGCGGGCTACCGCGCCGTGCCGGCGCTGGACGCGACCGAGCGGGCCTTGCGCCAGCAGGCCCAGCGGCGCGCCCTGTGGCGCTGGCTGGTGGCCGGTTTTTGCATGTTGCAGGTGATGATGTACGCCATGCCCGCCTATGTGGCCGGGCCGGGCGAGCTGACGCCCGACATGGCGCAGCTGCTGCGCTGGGCCTCCTGGGTGCTGACCCTGCCGGTGATGGTGTTCTCCTGCGGCCCCTTCTTCAGCGCCGCCTGGCGTGATGTGTGGCACCGCCGCGCCAGCATGGACCTGCCGGCCGCGCTGGGCATGGCGGTGGCGTTTGCGGTCAGTACCGCCGGCACTTTTGATCCTACCGGGCCATTGGGCCGCGAGGTGTATTTCGACTCGCTCACCATGTTCGTCTTTTTTCTGCTCACCGGCCGCTGGCTGGAGCTGCGCCTGCGCGACCGCACCGCTGGCGCGCTGGAGGCGCTGATCAGCCGCCTGCCCGACAGCGTGCAGCGCTGGGACGCTACCGCCGCCGTGCCGGCCTTTGTCCGCGTGGCGGTACGGCGCCTGCAGCTGGGCGACCGCATCCGCGTGCTGCCGGGCGAGGCCTTTCCGGCGGACGGCAAACTGTTGCTGGGCCGCACCCAGGTGGACGAGGCCCTGCTGACCGGCGAATCCACGCCGTTGGGCCGTGGCCCCGGCGACGCCGTGCTGGCCGGCAGCTACAACCTGAGCGCCCCGGTGGAGCTGCAGGTGGAGGGCCTGGGCAGCGACACCCGCTTCTCCCAGATCGTCGCGCTGATGGCCGATGCCGCCAGCCAGAAGCCGCGCCTGGCCCAGCTGGCCGACCGCATGGCGCGTCCGTTCTTGTGGTGCGTGCTGGTAGCTGCTGCGCTGGCGGGCGCATTCTGGTGGCCGTCCGGCCCCGGCCATGCGCTGATGGTGGCCGTGGCCGTGCTGGTAGTGACCTGCCCCTGCGCGCTGTCGCTGGCCACGCCGGCGGCGTTGCTGGCGGCTGCCGGCAAGCTGGCCAAATCGGGCGTGCTGGTGCGCCGCCTGCAGGCTTTGGAAAACCTGGCCCAGGTGGACACCGTGGTATTCGACAAGACCGGCACGCTGACCCAGGACGGCATGGTGGTATCGGCCATCCATACCTGCGCCGGCCTGTCTGACGACGAGGCCCTGGCTCTGGCGGCAGCGCTGGCTGCACCTTCTCTGCACCCGGTGGCGCGGGCGGTGGTGGCGGCCGCCCAGGCACGGGGGCGGCAGCTGCCGCCCGATGTAGTGGAGGTAGAGGAGGCCGTCGGCCTGGGCATGCGTGGCCAGAGCCGCCACGGCGCCTTGCGCTTTGGCTCGGCCCGCTTTTGCGGCACGCCGGGCGACCCGGCCCAGCAGCAGGTGCACCTCAGCGATGCCCAGGGCTGGCTGGCCAGTTTTGACCTGTCGGAAGACCTGCGGCCGGATGCGGCGCAGGCCGTGCAGGCCTTGCGCCAGGCGGGCGTGCGCGTGGAATTGCTGTCTGGTGACCAGCCAGTCGCGGCCCTGCGCGTGGCCACGCAGCTGGGCATAGAGCAGGCGCACGGGGGCTGCTCGCCGCAGGACAAGCTGGCCCATCTGCGCGCCCTGCAGGCCAGTGGCCACCGGGTGGCCATGGTGGGCGACGGGCTGAACGACGGGCCGGTGCTGGCCGGCGCCCATGTGTCCTTCGCCTTTGGCCAGGCCGTGCCTCTGGCGCAGCGGCAGGCGGACTTTGTGGTGACCGGTGGCGCCTTGCTAGCCCTGCCGCAGGCCCTACTCACCGCACGCCGCACCCTGCGCGTGGTGCGGCAAAACCTGGGCTGGGCCGCAGCCTACAACGCGCTGTGCGTGCCACTGGCCTTGGTGGGTTGGCTGCCCGCCTGGGCGGCAGGCCTGGGCATGGCACTGAGCTCCCTGCTAGTGGTGCTGAACGCCGCAAGATTGTCCAAATAATGATTTATATGAAAACAGCCTCTGGCGCACAGATTACCTGGGCAGGCAGCTATGGAATGGATAGCAACCGAGATGCGAGGCGCTGATGGACATCCTGTACCTGTTGATTCCCTTGTCTGTGGTGCTGGTGCTGGTCATTCTGGGCGGGCTGTGGTGGGCTATCTACCAAGGCCAGTTCGAGTCGGTGGAGCAAGAAGGCGAGCGCATTCTGCACAACGACTAGCTTGGTGGTTCACCCCAGGCTTCGCGCACTTCCCGGAATCGGCCCGCTGGGCCGAGAACGCATGTCGCCACTCCAACCCCCCTCGCAAAGCCGGTTCTGCAGTGTTCTTGAAAGATGCGGGGGAGGCCGGTTGCAAGGGCGCTAAGTGACTCTCGATTGACTTGCATCAAAGTGTGTTCGGCCTGTCGCCGGGACACTGCTGCCATAAACAGAAGAGGTGCCCATGGCAACAACGCATTCGCAATCCGCAGGACCGGAGGTCTACAGTGACACCGCTGTCCGGCAGTTTTCCATCATGGCCGTCGTGTGGGGTGTGGTGGGCATGTCGGTGGGGCTGCTCATTGCATCCCAGCTGGCCTGGCCTGACCTGACCAACGGCATTCCCTGGCTCAGCTACGGGCGCATTCGCCCCCTGCATACCAATGCGGTGATCTTCGCCTTTGGCGGCTGCGCACTGATGGCGACCAGCTTCTACGTGGTGCAGCGTACCTGCCAGGTGCGCTTGTTCTGCCCGCCGCTGGCGTCCTTTGTGTTCTGGGGCTGGCAGGCGGTGATTGTGGGCGCGGCCATCAGCCTGCCCCTGGGCTACACCACCGGCAAGGAATACGCCGAGCTGGAATGGCCTATCGACATCCTCATCACCCTGGTGTGGGTGGCCTACGCGATCGTCTTCTTCGGCACCGTGGGTCGGCGGCGCGTGCGCCACATCTACGTGGCCAACTGGTTCTACGGAGCCTTCATCATCGCCGTGGCCCTGCTGCATGTGGTGAACAGCGCCGAGGTGCCTGCGGGCTGGATGAAGTCTTACTCGGCCTATGCCGGTGTGCAGGACGCCATGGTGCAGTGGTGGTATGGCCACAACGCCGTGGGCTTCTTTTTGACGGCTGGCTTCCTGGGCATGATGTACTACTTCATCCCCAAGCAGGCCGAGCGGCCGGTGTACTCGTACCGCCTGTCCATCGTGCACTTCTGGGCGCTGATCTTCACCTACATGTGGGCCGGCCCACACCATCTGCACTACACCGCACTGCCTGACTGGACCCAGTCGCTGGGCATGGTGTTCTCGCTGATCCTTTTGGCACCCAGCTGGGGCGGCATGATCAACGGCGTGATGACCCTGTCGGGCGCCTGGCACAAGCTGCGCGACGACCCGATCCTGCGCTTCCTGATCGTGTCCCTGTCCTTCTACGGCATGAGCACGTTTGAAGGCCCGATGATGGCCATCAAGACGGTGAACGCCTTGAGCCACTACACCGACTGGACCATTGGCCACGTGCACTCCGGCGCTTTAGGCTGGGTCGGCTTCGTCAGCATGGGCTCTTTGTACTACCTGATCCCGCGCATGTTTGGCGGCAAGAAGATGCACAGCGTGCCCGCCATCGAGCTGCACTTCTGGATGGCCACCATCGGCGTTGTGCTGTACATCGCCGCCATGTGGATTGCCGGTGTGATGCAGGGCCTGATGTGGCGTGCCATCAATGCCGACGGCACCCTGACCTACACCTTTGTGGAAAGCGTGAAAGCCACCTTCCCGTTCTATGTGGTGCGTGTGGCCGGTGGCGTTCTGTACCTGGGCGGCATGCTGGTCATGGCCTGGAATGTGTGGATGACCGCCATCTCCGGACGCTCGCAACTGGTGCCTGTGCCCAACACGTCGGTGGCCCACGCCTGAGGAATACAAGCCATGTCTGATAACAACAAACCCGTGCCCTTCTTCTCGCACGAGAAGATCGAGACCAATAACTTCTTGATGATCGTGCTGATCCTGCTGGTGGTCGCCGTAGGCGGCCTGGTGGAGATCGTGCCGCTGTTCTTCCAGAAGTCCACCACCGAGCCGGTTACCGGCCTGAAGCCCTACACCCCCTTGCAGCTGATGGGCCGCGACATCTATCTGCGCGAGGGCTGCTACGGCTGCCATTCGCAGATGATCCGCCCATTCCGCGCCGAGACACTGCGCTACGGCCACTATTCCGTGGCGGGTGAGTTTGTGTACGACCACCCATTCCAGTGGGGCAGCAAGCGCACCGGCCCGGACCTGCACCGCGTGGGCGGCAAGTACAGCGACGAATGGCACCGCATCCACCTGCACAACCCGCGTGACGTGGTGCCCGAGTCGAACATGCCGGCCTACCCTTGGTTGGAAAAGGCCCTGCTGGACCCGACCGATGTGGCGCCACGCATGAAGGCCTTGCGCACCGTGGGCGTGCCCTATACCGACGCCGAAATTGCCGGCGCAGCGGCCGAGGTGAAAGACAAGACCGAACAGGAAGCCCTGATCGCCTACCTGCAAGTGCTGGGTCGCGCGCTGTCCGACCAGTTGGCTGCGCAGGCCGCTGCCACGGCGCCCGCTGCTCCAGCGTCCGCCACGCCGGTTACCCCAGTTAACGCACCTTGATACAGAAAGCCCGCTATGGACGTCACCACCTTGCGCATCGCCGCCACGGTTGTCAGCTTCATCACTTTTGTTGGCATTCTGGTCTGGGCATTTTCCAGCCGCAACAAAGCCCAGTTTGACGAGGCAGCACAACTGCCTTTCCAGCAAGACTGACGAGGATTTCGTATGAGTGATTTCACCAACAATTTCTGGTCGGTATGCATCGCGGCCATTTCGGTCGTCAGCATTGCCGCCTGCCTGCTGCTGCTTTGGATCACGGCCCGCAAAAAGGTGCCGTTCCAGAGCGACAACACCACCGGCCATGTGTGGGACGGCGACCTGCGCGAGATGAACAACCCCTTGCCCCGCTGGTGGGTGGGCTTGTTTATCTTGACCATCCTGTTCTCTATCGGCTACCTGGCCTTCTACCCCGGCCTGGGCAACTTTGCGGGCAAGCTGGGCTGGACCTCGGCCAACGAATACAGCGACGAAGTGAAAACCGCAGACGCGGCACTGCAACCCCTGTATGCCAATTTTGTGGCGCTGCCGCCCGAGCAGCTGGCGGGCAGCGCGCCGGCCATGGCGATTGGTGAGCGCTTGTTCATGAACAACTGCGCCCAGTGCCACGGCTCCGACGCACGCGGTAGCAAGGGCTTCCCCAACCTGACCGATGGCGACTGGCTGCACGGCGGCTCGCCGGACAAGATCAAGGAAACCATCACCCACGGCCGTATCGGCCAGATGCCTGTGATGGCCCCCGCCGTGGGCACGCCGGACGACGTGAAGAACGTGGCCAACTATGTGCTGAGCCTGTCGGGCAGCCCGCATGACTCGGTGCGCGCCGGTCTAGGCAAGGCCAAGTTTGGTGTCTGCGCAGCCTGCCACGGGGTGGGCGGCAAGGGCAACCAGGCGCTGGGTGCACCGAATCTGTCGGACGACATCTGGCTGCACGGCTGGGGCGAGGCCGCCATCATGGAGATGGTCAACAAGGGCAAAATCAACCAGATGCCGGCCCAGCAAGGCAAGCTGACCGAAGCCCAGATCCATGTGTTGACGGCTTACATCTGGGGCCTGTCGAACAAGCCCGTGGCCACCAAATAGGAGCATGGTGTGAACACCGTCGCGCCCCGCAAGACCATCCCCATCGTGCCTGTGCCTGGACCAGATGCCGATGAGGTGATGGTGTCGCTGTACGCGGCCAGCAAGAAGATCTACCCACGTTCGGTGCAGGGCCTGTTTGCGCGCTGGCGCTGGGCCATGGTGTTGCTGACGCAGCTGGTGTTCTACGGCCTGCCCTGGCTGCAATGGGGCCAGCGCCAGGCGGTGTTGTTTGATCTGGAGGCGCGCCGCTTCTACATCTTCTCGCTGGTGCTGTACCCGCAGGATTTCATCTACCTGACCGGCCTGCTGGTGGTGTCAGCCTTGTCCCTGTTTCTGTTCACCGCCGTGGCAGGGCGCCTGTGGTGCGGCTTTGCCTGCCCGCAGACGGTGTACAGCGAAATCTTCATGTGGATAGAGCGCCATATCGAAGGCGACCGCGCCGCCCGCATGCGGCTGGACGGTGCACCCATGTCGGCCCACAAGCTGGCCCGCAAATCGGCTAAGCACGCCGCCTGGTTGGTGCTGTCCCTGTGGACCGGTTTTACCTTTGTCTCGTATTTCACACCCACTTATGCGCTGCTGCAGGAATCTATGAGCGGTAGCTTCGGTTCGTGGGAGGTGTTCTGGGGCCTGTTTTACAGCTTTGCTACGTATGGCAACGCCGGCTTCATGCGCGAGCAGGTCTGCAAATACATGTGCCCCTATGCGCGCTTCCAGAGCGCCATGTTCGACAAGGACACGCTGATCGTCAGCTACGACACCACCCGTGGCGAGCCCCGCGGCTCCCGTTCGCGCAAGGCCGACCCCGCGGCCCTGGGCCTGGGTTCTTGCGTGGACTGCACGCTGTGCGTGCAGGTCTGCCCCACCGGTATCGATATCCGCGAGGGCTTGCAGTACGAATGCATAGGCTGCGCCGCCTGCGTGGATGTGTGCGACGGCGTGATGGACAAGATGGGCTATGCCCCTGGCCTGATCCGCTTTGCCACCCAGAACGGCATGGCCCAGGGCTGGTCGGGCCGGCAGATACTGCGGCGCGTGCTGCGGCCCCGGGTGCTGGTTTACGGCACGGTGCTGCTGGTATTGACGCTGGCGCTGCTGGGCAGCCTGTTGACGCGTACCCCGCTGAAGGTGGATGTGGTGCGTGACCGCGCGGCGCTGTCGCGCATCGTGTCCGGTGGCCAGCTGGAAAACGTGTACCGCCTGCAGGTCATGAACGCCAGTGAAGTGCCGCAGCGCTACCGCCTCACGGCCCATGGGCTGGATGGGCTGGTGCTGGCCTCGGACGAATGGGTGGACGTGGAGCCGGTGGCTTCGCGCTGGGTGGCGGTGCGCCTGCACATCCCCTACGGTTCGGTTGAACCGGGCTCCTACCCGGTGTTCTTCGACATCCAGACGGCGGATGGAAGCACCAAGGTGTCGGAAAAGTCCACGTTCTTTGTTCCCCGCTGAAAATAACTCCAGGAGACTGCCATGCCCTCTCACACATCTACCACGCCGGTGCCGCTGCCATGGTGGCGCTACGGCTATGTCTGGTTGGTGATTTCCGGCCCGCTGGCCGTGGTGGTGGCGGCGCTGGTCTCGGGCTGGATCGCCGTCCGCCAGCAGGACCCGGTGCTGGCCCAGGACTACTACCGTCAGGGGCTGGAGATCAACAAAACCCTGGCCGCCCAGGGCCCGCTGGCGCCGGCCGAGCAGGGGCGCAACCATGCTGCGTCGCCACCCGGCTCGGTGCGTACCAAGTAGCCGGAGGGCACCATGCAAATCTTTAGGGTAGTAAGCGTTGTGTGGCCCGCTTTTTTGGGCGCGTGCATGCTGGAGATGCTGGTGTTTGCGGTGGTCGATCCCTACAGCCTGCAGTGGCTGGGGCAGCCGCTGCCTTTGTCACGCCAAGGCGTGTACAGCCTGGCGTTCTTTGCGTTTTGGGCGGTGGCGGTGCTGGTGGGGTGTCTGACGCTGCTGGTGGGCCAGCCGGTGACGGTGCCTACAGACAGGGCTGAAGATTGACGATGCGCTTGAGCGCTTCGGTGTCCAGGATGCGGATGTGGCGCTGCTTGACTTCCACGATCTGGTCGTCCACAAACTTGGAGAAAGTGCGGCTCACGGTTTCCAGCTTCAGGCCCAGGTAGCTGCCAATCTCTTCGCGGGTCATGCGCAGGATGAGCTCGGACTGCGAAAACCCGCGTGCATGCAGGCGCTGCACCAGGTTCAGCAAAAAGGCCGCCAGGCGCTCTTCGGCACGCATGCTGCCCAGCAGCAGCATCACACCGTGCTCGCGCACGATCTCGCGGCTCATGATCTTGTGCACATGGCGCTGCAGCGAGTTGACCTCGCGCGAAAGCTCTTCAATGCGGTGGAATGGCATCTCGCACACTTCGGCATCTTCCAGGGCCACGGCGTCGCAGGTGTGGTGGTCGTTGACGATGCCGTCCAGGCCGATGATTTCGCCGGCCATTTGAAAGCCGGTGACCTGGTCGCGGCCATCTTCGGTGGTGACGGTGGTCTTGAAGAAGCCCGTGCGGATGGCGTACAGCGCCTTGAAAGTTTCGCCGTTGTGGAACAGCGCCGTGCCGCGCAGCACCTTTCGGCGCACCGCGACCAGATCGTCAATGCGCTCTAGCTCTTCTTTGTTTAAGCCTAAGGGCATGCACAGCTCACGCAGATTGCAGTTCGAGCAGGCAACTTTGATGGCGACAGGGTTCATGCGCAGAGTATGGGCTGATTCAAAAAGGAAGGGGCTTTTAAGAACTTATATTGTGTGCAGAAGTATCTGAAACCAGATTGATGTAGGTCAAAGAAGCGGGCAAGGCTTCGCGGCACATTCCAGTCATGCAACCTGACTGCCTGCCATGACCCGAGTTTTGCCCGAATTGTTACGCCGTTTTGACGTGCCTGGGCCGCGCTACACATCCTATCCCACCGCTGACCGGTTCGTCGAGGCCTTCACCTGCGAGGACTATGGCCGCGCCCTGCAGCAGCGCAACCAGGGGGCAGCCGCGCTGAGCCTGCCCTTGTCGCTGTACGTGCACATCCCGTTTTGCGAGTCGCTGTGCTACTACTGCGCCTGCAACAAGATCATCACCAAGCGCCATGAGCGCGGCGCCTCCTATCTGCGCTACCTGGAGCGCGAAACCGCCCTGCACACTGCCCAGCTGGGCGAGCGGCGCAACGTCAGCCAGCTGCACCTGGGCGGCGGCAGCCCCACATTTTTGAGTGACGACGAGCTGGCCCAGCTGATGGCCATGTTGCGCCGCCACTTTGTGCTGACACCTGGCGGTGAATACTCCATCGAGGTAGACCCCCGCACGGTGGATGCCAAACGCCTGCAAGCTTTGGCCACCCTGGGCTTCAACCGGCTCAGTTTCGGAGTGCAGGACTTCGATGCCGATGTGCAAAAAGCGGTGCACCGCGTCCAGCCCGCGCAGCAGGTGTTCGAGTTGGTGGAGGTGGCCCGCACGCTGGGCTTTGAGTCCATCAATGTGGACCTGATTTACGGTCTGCCCCGGCAGACGCCTGCCTCGTTTGCGCGCACGCTGGAGCAGGTGGTAGAGCTGCGGCCTGACCGCATTGCCCTGTACGCCTATGCCCACCTGCCCGAGCGCTTCAAGCCCCAGCGCCGCATCCTGGGCGCGGAGCTGCCGGCCGCGGCGGACAAGCTGTCCATGCTGTCACAGGCTTTTGACGCCTTTCTGGAGGCCGGCTATGTCTACATCGGCATGGACCACTTCGCCCTGCCCAACGACGCGCTGGCCATTGCCCAGCGGCAGGGCCGGCTGCACCGTAACTTCCAGGGCTACAGCACCCAGCCTGATTGCGATCTAGTGGGCCTGGGCGTGTCCGCCATAGGCCGCATAGGCGCCACCTACAGCCAGAACGCCAAGACCCTGGAGGAATACTGTGACCGTATCGACCAGGGCCAGCTGCCGGTGGTGCGTGGCCTGGCGTTGAACCGCGACGACCTGGTGCGCCGCGCCATCATCATGGGCCTGATGTGCCAGGGCGAAGTGCAGTTCGAATCCATAGAGTTGGCTTTCCTGGTGGACTTCAAGCAGACTTTCGCCGCCGAGCTGGAGGCTCTGCAGCCCTTGGTCGAGGCCGGCCTGGTGCAGCTGGATGCCAGTGGCATCCGCGTCACCGCCACCGGTTGGTTCCTGGTGCGCGCGGTGGCCATGGTGTTTGACCGCTACCTGCAAGCCGACCGCAACCGCGCCCGCTTCTCCAGAATTATTTGACCATGCAAACCGGCCTGGCCTGGACCGCGCTGCTCATGGGCCTGGCCGGTGGCCCGCACTGTGCCGCCATGTGCGGCGCGGCGTGCGGGGGGCTAGGTCGATTGGCGAGCGCGCGCAGACCCTGGCTGGGCATGCTGCAGCTGCAGGCCGGGCGTCTGGGGGGGTACAGCCTGGCGGGTGCGTTGGCCGCCTGGGCGGTGGACAACCTGGCCTGGTTGACGCGCCAATCGGCTGCGTTGCAGCCGGTGTGGACCCTGTTCCATGTGGCGGTGTTGGTCTGGGGCGGGACCTTGCTGGTGTTGGCGCGCCAGCCGGTGTGGGTGGACGGCATGGGCCGCAAGCTGTGGGCGCGCCTGCGGGCCAGCTCCGGCGGGTATGGCTGGGCCTTTGGCGTGGGCGCAGCCTGGGCCTTCATGCCCTGTGGCCTGCTGTATTCGGCCCTGTTGGTGGCGGCCTTGAGCGGCGGGCCGCTGATGGGGGCCGTATGTATGGCCTTGTTTGCCGCAGGCAGCGCCATCACCCTCATGGCCGGCCCCTGGCTGTGGCTGCGGCTGCAGGCCTGGCGCAGCCCTACGCGCAAGGAATGGGGTATGCGCGCGGCAGGCGGCGCCCTGGTGGCCGTGGCTTTATGGGCCGTGGTGCACGACTTGGACCCACGGGTGGCGGAGTTTTGCCGCAGCCTGTGGTGAAATTCACCGCATGCATGCCAAATCACCTTTCTGGGCCGACCTCACTACCCGCGACTTCGCGCAGCTAGACCCGGTCCGCACCGTTGCCGTCTTGCCCGTGGCTGCCACCGAGCAGCACGGCCCGCACCTGCCCCTGAGTGTGGACACCTCGCTGGTGGACGGCGTGGTGGCAGCGGCACTGCCGCACCTGCCGGCCGACGCGTCGGTGCTGTTTCTGCCCACCCAGCAGGTCGGCTTCAGCCCCGAGCACCAGCGCTTCCCGGGCACGTTGACCCTGTCGTCTGAAACGGTCATCCGCATCTGGACCGAGCTCGGTGCCTGCGTGGCGCGCAGCGGCGTGAAAAAGCTGTTGATCTTTAACTCCCACGGCGGCCAGGTCAGCCTGATGGACATCGTGGCCCGCACCCTGCGCACCGAGCATGGTTTGCTGGTCTACAGCGCCAGCTGGTTCAACCTGCCGCTGGGCGAGGCGAACCGGCCGTTCAGCGCCGATGAACAGCGCTTCGGCGTGCACGCCGGCGATGTGGAAACCTCGATGATGCTGGCCTTGCGCCCGCAGTTTGTGGACATGGCACAGGCGCGCGATTTCAAGTCCAGCTCGCAGGACCGCGCCGCCAAGTACCCCATTCTGGGCAACGGCAAAAGCGCCAAGCTGGGCTGGCAGATGCAGGACTACAACGCCACCGGCGCTGCCGGCAATGCCGCCGCCGCCACGGCAGACAAAGGCCAGGCGCTGGTCCATACGTCGGGCCAGCAGCTGGCCCTGTTGCTGCAGGAAATCGCCGACCTGCCGCTGTCTACCCTGGTGGATGCGCCCGATCTGGGTTAATGCATAAAAACAGGCTCTGGCGCATATAGATTCTGCGCGAGTAGCTATGTTTTAAATAGCAATCGGTGATGGCTGGTTACACCAGCCCCCATGTCAATACCCCGGCCGTGCCCCACATCATCAGTGCCACCAGTCCGTCCAGCGCACGCCACAGCGCTGGTGAGCGCAGGCGTTGGCCCAGCAGCATCAAACCCAGGCCCAGGCCCGCAAACCACAGGGTGGATGCCGTGATCGCGCCCAGGCCGAACCAGGCATTGCCCGGCCGGCCCCAGGCCAGAGAGGCCGTGCCGATCAGCACGGCAGTGTCCATCCAGGCATGCGGGTTCAGCCAGGCGAATGCCAGGGCTGCGGTCACTGCCTGGCGGCGTGTCATCGGCGCGTGCGCTGGCAGGCCCACAGCCCCCGGGTGGGCGCCACGGCGAAAGCGTGTGAATGCCTGCCAGCCGTAGTACAGCAGGAACACGATGCCCGAGCCCACCAGCGCGCCCTGCAGCTTGTCCGACATGCCTCCCAGCTGTGCCAGGCCCAGCACACTCAGCCCTATCAGCCCCATGTCCGACAGGATGCACACCGCCACCGTCAGCCACACGTGCTGGCCGGTCAGCCCCATGCGCAGCACATGCGCGTTCTGCGGCCCCAGCGCGACGATCAATGACAGGCACAGCACCAGTCCGGCGGTGAAGGCGGGGGTGAACAGCAAAGAGGGCAGGGTAGGCATGGCGGACTTTGAACGGGGCTGTTAAGTGGCCCGCAGTGTCCAGCATTCCGGGCTTTTATTAAACAGTCCTAAATTAAAATCACATCACGTAAAAATTACTTGATGAAAGCCGCCGATGCTGGACGCCAAACAACTCGAAGCCCTGGCCGCCGTGCTGGAACACGGTGGCTTTGGGCCGGCGGCCACGGCGCTGAACCTCACGCTGGCGGCGGTGTCGCTGCGCATCAAGGGGCTGGAGGCGGCGCTGGGCCAGCGCCTGCTGGTGCGCGGCAAGACCGTGCGCGCCACGCCCGCCGGCCAGGCCCTGCTGGGCCATGTGAAGCAGCTGCGCCTGATGGAGGCCGACCTGTTGGGCGCCTTGCCTGCTTCCAAACATGCGAAGGGGGCTGCTGCAGCTTGGCAAACCCTGGGTGTGGCCATCAACGCCGACTCGCTCGCCAGCTGGTTCCTGCCCGGCGTGGCGGCCTGCGTGGCGCGCTACCGCCTGCTGCTGGATCTGCAGATTTAAGACCAGGACCACACCCACGAAGCCCTGAAAAACGGCGAGGTGGTCGGCTGCGTCAGCACCCTGGCCCAGCCCATGCGCGGCTGCGTGGCCGAGCCGCTGGGCGTTATGCGCTACCGCTGCGTGGCCGCGCCCGCGGTGGTGGCGCAGTGCCGTACCAAGGCCGGCGCCGTGTCGGTACACCGCATGCTGGCCATGCCCGCCATCATCTTCAACCGTACGGACGGCTTGCAGGACGCGTTCTTGCAGCAGTACTTCGCCCTGTCTGCGCCGCAGTACCCGCGGCACTTCGTGCCCGCCGTCGACGCCTATGAGACCGCGCTAGAGCACGGCCTGGGCTGGGGCATGGTCCCCGACCAGTTCCTGGCCCGTCGCGAGGGCCGCTTGCCGCTGGAAGAGGTGCTACCCGGCAGCGCCGTGGAGGTGGCCCTGTACTGGCACCACTGGGAGCGCGAGCCCCTGTCCGCGCAGCGCTTGACGCAGGGGGTGCGGGAGGCGGCGGGTGGATTGCGGGGATGATGCTCAGTTGGGTCGCATCGCTATAAGATTTTGAGAAACGGCTGTTTGGCTATGACGGCTGCCTGCGACTTTTTTCGAAGAAGTGAGATGAGGTCTGTTTCGTTCTGAAGGAGCATGACAATTTCTTGAAGCGAACACAAGAACATTGTCCGTTGGTTGAGGGCGTTGGCACACTCTTTAAGAACCGGCTCGGTGAACTCGCTGTTGGAAATGAATATGCCGCTCGCACTTGCACGACCGAAGAGCCGGACCAAATGCGGTGAGAAATCGGCAATGCCAACGGGATCTTTCAACCATTTCATCTCAACAAGGTGAATTGTTCCGTCCAGAACGATCACCCCATCGATTTGTTCAAGAACGGTGTTTGAATCCGGGTCCCTCCGCTTGAAGTCCTCATGTACGAGGACTCCATAAGCCCTGAATAGCCCATTGAGCACGGTTTCAAGTAGCTTTCCACGAACCTGTGGCTTATCGTCAAGAGCAAATAGAGAGAACAACTGTTCTTTGAGTTCGCCTATTTGCTTCTTATGTGCTTGGTCGGCTGCTCGCTCTGCTTGCAGCGCAGTTTGAACCTGGGCTCTCTCCGTATCTCGCTCTTGCTTCATGCGAGTAAATGAATCTTTGACATTCACAATCCGGCGGACTTCCGAGACGGCACCCTTTGCTTTTAGTTGATCTTCTGACCAACAGGACGAGAAGTCTTCAAACTCGACTACTCGCTTTATGACCTCTCGGCGTTGCGCAAGTGTGGAATCGCCGCGAGCATTGAGCGCTTCAATCACAGTTCGGGCAATTTGATATTTGTTTACCGACTTTCGATCAGTACGTAGCTGATCCGAGAACGGCTTTAGGACAGCTTCTGGCGTACCTGCGCCACGGAAAAATACAAGTACATCGTTTTTGCTTCTGCAGAGAAGTGGGATGGTGTCGACCAACAGTGAGAGTAGGTCCGGTGGATAGTGGTATGCATCAGCCATGCTTCAGTTTACGACGGAGAGTTGGCCCTGATGGGTTTAGTTAGGTCCAACGCCATCCCTAGCCGGGAGTTCGCCCCGGCGGGCGAGTAACTTTTCTTTTGCGCAAAAGAAAAGTCACCAAAAGAAAGGCGCCCCCACTGTCTGCGCCCCGTCGCTATCGCGTCGGGGAACCTGCGGTGCTCGCGCCAAGTGGGGTCCCGCTCGAACTCGCCTTCGGCTCAGACAATCGCGGGCCCTTATCCACTTGGCGCTGTGCTCCTCGGCGCATACAGAGGGGGACCCCAAATGCGGGATCGGTGGCGCTGTGCGCCACATCGCGCCTAGGGCGCGAGGCGGTTGCAGCCCGGCTGCGCCGGGCTGGGTATTGGCTGTTGGTATCTGGCTGTTTGGCTTTCTGTTTCCACGCCGTGTGGCGTCGGCGAGTAGCGGAAGTCTGAGCGGATCAGGGCTGGCGTTGTTTGAGCGAAGCGAGTTTAGCCAGACCCCGCTCAGACTGAGCAACGCAGCGTACCCCGTAGCGTAGCGAAGGGGGCGACGACTTCGGCTCGCCTTTCTTTTGGGTACTTTTCTTTGGCGAAGCAAAGAAGAAGTACCTCGCCCGCCGGGGCGAACTCCCGGCCGGGGATGCTGGCAGCACCCAGTAAATCCAAAGGTTCAAGCCAAATTACCCGCTAGCGCACGAACTACCTGCGCAACCAGCTATCAATTTAAGAGTAACCGTCGCCAATCTATCCCTGAAGCCAGAACTGGAAGTGGGTTTCACGTAGCTTGCACGGGGCGGGTTGATCGGGAGGTGACACGGTTACAAACCGCCGTATCCTCACCCCCACTACAGCGAAGCGGCGGGGGCAGGAATGAAAAAAATAGCGGCCACGATGGCCTGGGTTTGCGCGTCCAACCTGGGCTACAGCCACGACCTGACGGCGCTGCCATTGGGCGACGGCAAGCTGTCGCAGGCGCCCAAGGTGGGCTGGATCTGGGCCTGCCATGTCGATCCGCAGGCGGGCGGCGCGCAGCGTGATGGGCCTTGGATCAACGCGGTCCAGGGCACCTATGACGCGACGGCCAAGGTTGTGGTGCCGGGGCAGGTGGGCTGGCCTTCGCAGTTCAGCCTGGCGGTGCGGCAGGACCAGCGCGTGTTCAGCAGCAACGACCTGCCCAACCACACCACGGGCACCTTCCCGGTGCCCAGCGATAGCGAGGCCTACCGCTACGACCGCAATCCCAACCGCGTCGGCGCGCAGACCATCCAGGTGGCTTGGCCGCTGTGGCCCGCGCTGGCGGGGCAGGCCAGTTGCGCGCCCGGGGCGCTCGGTTTTCTGTTGACGGGGGCGGTGCTGTTCAATGCGCTGGACGCACCGGGGCGCGACGCTGTGGCCCGTGAAACCCAGGACGCCTGCCAGGGCCACCCGCAGGAAAGCGGCGTGTACCACTACCACAGCCTCAGCAGTTGCATGCCCGACAAACGCGAGAGCGGCGGGCATTCCGCGCTGGTGGGCTATCTGCTGGACGGCTTTGGGCTGTACGGCCCGTATGGTGAAAACGGCCAGGCCTTGGCCAGCCAGGACCTGGACGAATGCCATGGCCACATCCACACCATCGCGTGGGAAGGCAAGCAAGTCGCCATGTACCACTACCACGCCACGCCGGACTTCCCCTACACCGCCGGCTGTCTGCGTGGCAAGTACAGCAACGCCGATGTGATGGCGCTCAGCGGCCCGCGTCCTCAGCGCGGGCAGGGTGGGCCCGTAGGTGGCGCGCCGCGCCCCATGGGCGGCCCGCCAGACCTGGAGCGTGCGGCGGCCAGGCTGGGTATTTCGGTCCAGAAACTGCACGACGCTCTGGGTGCGCCGCCGCCGGACCTGGGGGCGGCAGCGGGCCGGCTGGGTATCAGCGTGGATGCGCTGCGCTCGGCGCTGGATGCGTCACGTTAAGCGGGGGCCCACTATGCCGTTCTCATTTTCTTTCAGCCGCCTCTCGCTCAGAACCAAGCTCATCTGCTATCTGCTGGTGACCAGCCAGGTGTCCATCGCCATCGTGGGCGTGCTGTCGCACCAGCGTTTGATGCAGAAGTTCGACACCCTGGTGATGGGCGAGTCCAGTCGCAACTTCCAGGCCGATGTGCAGCAGTATTTCCGCACCTACGGAACCTGGGCCGAGGGCTTGCGGCACGAGCCCTTCCGTGCGTTTGCAGAGCGTCGGCGCGCCACCATGGCGCCGGATGCCGGGGGCGTGCTGCGCCCACCGCCGAACGAGCAGCTCGTCCCCGTGACCGAGTCTGGCGGGCGCCCTCCGCCGCCGGAAGACCTGCGTCGCCCGCCGTTCCGCTTCTATTTGTTTGATACGAACTTTCGGTCTTTGTTTGACCTCTCGCCCTACCACCCGGGCGATAGCATCCGGGACGAGGACAAAGCGCGTATGCAACCCATCTTGCTGGACGGCAAGGTGGTGGCGTATTCCTCGCCGCAGGGTGAAGTCAATTACTCTGCGCTGGACCTGGGCTACCTGGCCGCCATGCGCGAATCCCTGCTGGTGGGCACAGCGGCGGGCATGCTGTTAACCCTGTTGATAGGCGTGGTGCTGGGCAACCGCCTGAGCCACGCCCTGCGCAAGCTGACCCGCGCTGTGCACGCCATGGGCCAGGGCGATTTGCGCCAGCGTGTGCCGGTGGAGACGCAGGACGAAGCCGGCGTGCTGGCCCAGGCTTTCAACCGCATGAGCGATGAAATCGCCCAGCAGTACGAGGACCTGCGCAAGTCCCACGCCCAGATTGAGGCCATGGCAGCGCAGATGCGCGAGCTCAGCCTGCGCGATGTTTTGACCGGGCTGCACAACCGCCGCCATTTTGATGAGCAATGCGCGCAGTTCTTTGCTGCCGCACAGCGCTACCAGCGCCCGTTCAGCGTCATGCTGGGAGACATTGACCACTTCAAGAGCGTCAACGACAAGTTTTCCCATGCGACTGGGGACGAGGTGCTGCGCCGCATAGGGCAGATTTTGCAGACCACCATGCGTGCGTCTGACCTGGTCGCGCGCTATGGCGGAGAGGAGTTCGTGGTGGCATTCCCTGAAACGGACCTGCAGCACGCGCGTGAAGCGTGTGAGGTGCTGCGCCGCCGGGTCGAGACCTATCCCTGGCACGAGGTGCACCCCGATCTGCGCATCACCATCAGCCTGGGCTTGAGCAGTGACACAACGGTGGCCAGCTTCCATACCATGCTGGAGGCGGCCGACGCACAGCTCTACCGCGCCAAGCGCGAGGGCCGCAACCAGGTCTGTAGCGATGCGGCGATACCAGCTGCAGACTGACTACAAAAAGCCCCGCACCACCTGCGCCAGCCGTGCAAAGCTGGGCCCAATATCTTCCTCCGGCACCGCGCCGTAGCCCAGCAGCAGGCCTTTGTTCGCGGCGGGTTGTTGCAGGTGGTAGAGCGATAGCGGCCGGGTGCTGATGCCGGCGCGCTGGGCGGCATCGGCCACGGCGGCGTCGTCCACATGCGGGGGCAGGCCCAGCACCAGGTGCAGGCCGGCATCGCCGCCGATGACGGGCAGCTGGCCGCCAAACTCCTGGCCGATGGCGTGGATCAGCGCGTCGTGCCGGCTGCTGTACACGCCGCGCATGCGCCGGATGTGGGTGGCGTAGTGTCCTTCGGACAAGAACTGCGCCAGCACCGCCTGTTGCATGGTTTGCCCCTCGCGGAACAGCTCGTTGAGCGCACGCGCGAAGCCGTCCACCAGGTCGGGTGGCAGCACCAGGTAAGCGATGCGCAGGGCAGGGAACAGGGTTTTGGAAAACGTGCCCAGGTAGACCACCCGGCCATGTACGTCCAGGCCCTGCAACGCGGGCAGGGGGCGCGTGCCGTAGCGGAATTCGCTGTCGTAGTCGTCCTCTACCACCCACACGCCGTGCACCGCTGCGTAGTCCAGCAGCTGCTGGCGCCGGCCGTGGCCCATCAGCGCACCCAGCGGGTATTGGTGGGAAGGCGTGACGAACATCAGGCGCGGCGGCTGGCGCAGCTGCTCGGGTGACGGCGCCATGCCTTCGGCGTCCAGCGCCACCGGCTGCAGATCCAGCCCGTGGGCGCGCAGCACGCTACGGGCGCCCCAGTAGCCGGGGTCTTCCAGCCACACCTTGTCGCCCGGATCGCTGAGCAGCTGGGCCACCAGGTGCAGCGACTGTTGCGTGCCGCTGGTGATGACCACCTGCTCCGGGCTGCAGACCACGCCGCGCGTGCCCTGCAGGTAGTCGGACACGGCCTGGCGCAGGCCGGCGTCCCCCGGGCCGGTGGCGTAGGTCAGCTGGTCGGGCGTGTGCTTGCGCGCCAGCCGGGCCTGCAGCCGGCTCCACACCTGGGCGGGGAACATGCGCACCTCGGGCACGCCGGGGGTGAACGCGCCCCACTGCAACCGCGCGGCCCGGGCCTCGCTGACCAGCTGGCTGCCGCGCTTCGATAGCAGGGCACTGCGCGCGCGGGCGGGTGCGGCGCTGCGGTCTACCAGGCGCGGGCCTATGGCTGCCACATAGGTGCCACGGCCCACGCCGGCCTGCACATAGCCCTCCAGCGCCAGCTGTTCGTACACATGGACCACGGTGTTGCGTGCGATGCCCAGGGCCTGGGCCAGGGCGCGCGTGGGTGGCAGCTTGGTGTCCGCTGCCAGCACCTGCTGGCGTATGCCGCCCTGCAAGATGGTGTAGAGCTGTCGGTGGTCCGGCTGGCCGCTGTGCCGGTCGAACTGGCGCAGCACAAAGTCGGGCAGGGTGCTGGCCTTGGCCACCCGGTTGCGCTTAATTGGTTCCATAAAGTATTCGATATTGGTTCTAATTTTGGGGCCAAATTAATTTTAAACTTCGTCCCACTCACCACCTACCGTCTTCAAGGACCCTATGAACTCCGCTACTGATATTCAGCATCTCCGCCCAGCCACCGCTGCCAGCAACGCCGCCCTGGACGCGCGCCGCGTGGCTGCCACGCCGCGTGGTGTGGGCATCGGCACGCCGATGTACGCCGCCCGCGCTTTGAACGCCGAGCTGTGGGATGTGGAGGGCAGCCGCTTCATCGACTTCGCAGCGGGCATTGCGGTGCTGAACACCGGCCACCGCCACCCGCGCATGGTCGCCGCCATCCAGGCCCAACTGGACTGCTTCACCCACACCGCCTACCAAGTCATTCCCTATGAAAGCTCGGTGCACCTGGCCGAGCGTCTGAACGCACTGACCCCCGGCAGCCACGCCAAGAAAACCGCCTTCTTCACCACCGGTGCCGAAGCCGTTGAAAACGCCATCAAGATCGCCCGTGCCGCTACCCGCCGCCCCGGCGTGATCGCGCTGACCGGCGCCTTCCATGGCCGTACCTTTATGGGTATGGCGCTGACCGGCAAGGTCGTGCCCTACAAGGTCGGTTTCGGCCCCTTCCCTGGCAGCATCTACCACGTGCCAGCCCCCACGGAACTGCACGGTGTGACGGTGGACGACACGTTGCACGCCATCCAGCAGCTGTTCAAGTGCGATATCGACCCCGCGCAAGTGGCGGCCATCATCGTCGAACCCATCCAGGGCGAAGGCGGCTTCTATGTGATGCCGTCCGAGCTGTTCGTGGCCCTGCGTGCCCTGTGCGACCAGCACGGCATCTTGCTGATCGCCGATGAAATCCAGACCGGCTTCGCCCGCACCGGCAAGATGTTCGCCATGGACCACCACAGCGTGGTGCCCGACCTGATGACCATGGCCAAGAGCCTGGCCGGTGGCATGCCCTTGTCGGCCGTGTGCGGCCGCGCCGAAGTAATGGACGCGCCCGCCCCTGGCGGCCTGGGCGGCACCTACGCCGGCAACCCGCTGGCCATTGCCGCAGCCCATGCGGTGCTGGACGTGATCGAAGAAGAGCAACTGTGCGCCCGTGCCGAGCGCCTGGGCCAGGTGCTGAAAGCCCGCCTGGAAGGCCTGCGCGCTACCGTGCCGCAAATCGCTGAGATCCGTGGCCTGGGTTCGATGGTGGCGGTGGAATTCAACAAGGCCGACGGCAGCCCTGACGCCGACTTCACCAAGGCCGTGCAAAAGCGCGCGCTGGACGCGGGCCTGATCCTGCTGACCTGCGGCGTCTACGCCAACGTGATCCGCTTCCTGTTCCCGCTGACCATTGAAGACGGCGTGCTGGCCGAAGGTCTGGACATCCTCGCCGCCGCAATGACTGCGGCCTAACGCTCACCCCCAGGCTGCAGTGCTGCGCATCTTTCGCCAACCCCCTTGCAGGGGGCAACACCAGCAGCCTGGCAAAGCCAGTTCTGCGGTGTTTCTGGAAGGGACGTGCTTTGGCTCTGGCCAGTATCTGAATCGCTGCTACCGCCTCAACAGAAATACCAAATGACTACCACTCTGAACCTCAAAGACCCCACCCTGCTGCGCCAGCAGGCCTTCATCGCTGGCGCCTGGGTTGATGCCGACAACGGTGAAACCGTACCTGTCACCAACCCCGCCACTGGCGAGGTGCTGGGCACCGTGCCCATGTGCGGTACCGCCGAAACCGTGCGCGCCATTGCCGCCGCCGAAGTCGCCCAGCGCCAATGGCGCCATGTGTCGGGCAAAGACCGCGCCGCCATCCTGCGTAAGCTGAACGACCTGATGCTGCAGCACCAGGACGACCTGGCGCTGATACTCACCTCCGAGCAAGGCAAGCCCCTGGCCGAAGCCAAGGGCGAGATCGTGTACTCGGCCTCCTTCATCGAATGGTTTGCCGACGAGGCCCGCCGCAGCTATGGCGACACCATCCCCACGCCCAGCGCCGACCGCCGCCTGATGGCCATCAAGCAGCCCATCGGCGTGACGGCCGCCATTACGCCGTGGAACTTCCCCACCGCCATGCTGACCCGCAAGGCCGGCCCCGCGCTGGCGGCAGGTTGTTCCATGGTGGTCAAGCCCGCTACGCAAACCCCGTACTCGGCATTGGCCTTCGCTGAACTTGCCGACCGAGCCGGTGTGCCCAAGGGCTTGCTGTCGGTGCTGACCGGCTCGGCCAGCCAGATTGGCGGCGAGATGACGCGCAGCCCCATCGTGCGCAAGCTGACTTTCACCGGCTCCACCGAAGTGGGCCGCACGCTGATGCGCCAGTCCGCCGACACCATCAAGAAGCTGTCGCTGGAGCTGGGCGGCAACGCGCCCTTCATCGTGTTCGACGATGCCGACCTGGACGCCGCTGTGGATGGCGCCATGATTTCCAAGTACCGCAACACAGGCCAGACCTGCGTCTGCGCCAACCGCATCTACGTCCAGCGCGGCGTGCTGGAAGCCTTCACCGCCAAGCTGGTGGCCAAGGTCAATGCTTTGAAGGTGGGCAACGGCGTGGACGCTGGTAGCACCCAGGGCCCGCTGATCGACGCCAAGGCCGTGGCCAAGGTGAAAGAGCATATTGCTGACGCCGTAGCCAAAGGCGGCAAGGTGCTGGCCGGTGGCAAGACACATGCACTGGGTGGCCTATTCTTCGAGCCCACCGTCATCGGCGGCGCCACTGAAGACATGCTGTTCGCCCAGGACGAAACCTTCGGCCCGCTGGCCCCGATCTTTGTGTTCGACACCGAAGCCGAAGTCATTGAACGTGCCAACAACACCGAGTTCGG
Source organism: Rhodoferax sp. SPJ21 (assembly GCF_058216335.1). Lineage (NCBI taxonomy): Bacteria > Pseudomonadati > Pseudomonadota > Betaproteobacteria > Burkholderiales > Comamonadaceae > Rhodoferax > Rhodoferax sp. SPJ21. The sequence goes on along the minus strand of NZ_JBYZMO010000001.1, from coordinate 1,582,532 downwards.
CCTGGCCGCCTACTTCTACAGCCGCGACATCGGCCGGGTGATGCGCGTGTCCGAGCAGATCGAGTCGGGCATGGTCGGCGTCAACACCGGTTTGATCTCTACCGCCGAAGCGCCCTTCGGTGGCGTCAAGCAATCCGGCCTGGGCCGTGAAGGCTCGAAGTACGGGCTGGAGGAGTTCATGGAGATCAAGTACATCTGCCTGGGTGGGTTGGATAAGTAGCCGCGCCGATGTATTCCCCTTGATCGGGGTTTAAAGCAAATAGCCACCTGGCGCAGGTTGTACCTGCACAGGTGGCTATTGTTTTTGTAGCATTATTCTGCGATAAGTGGTCTATATCGATGTGGCGTGGGGCCGGTTGGCTGTGCGCGAAATTGTGCCGCAGCATGTGTCGGACTTTCTGTCTGAGACTCGGGCTTTAAACCTTAGGAGAACCCATGACTGTTGATCTAAAGCTTTTGCACAAAATCGCATCTGTTCAGCTGCCGTATCGTGTTGCTATTGCCCACGAGTTGGCGCAGATTGCAGAGTACGAGCGGCTCGGCTATGTCGAAGTGGCGTGGGCGCCAATATCGAAAGGCCGGTATGACAATGGAACGCCAATTGGCGATACCTTGGTGAAGTTGATTACTGCCTCAGGGCGTCGTGCGTTGGCCGCTAAATGAGGAAACGCGCCATTTGATGTTGCAAATAGCCCCGTGGCGCAGGTAATACCTGCACGGGTGGCTATTGTTTTTGTAGCGTAGCTTCAAAGCAGCCGGGTCATGAACACGCTGTGCGGGTCCAGCTTGTAGCCGGCAAACGGCCCGCATTCCTGGAAGCCAAAAGCTTCGTACAGCCTGTGCGCAGCGGCGAAGCCAGGTGCGGGGCCAGTCTCCAGGCTGAGGCGCCGCAAGCCCTGCGCCTGGGCCTGTTCCACGATATGCGCCAGCAGTGCGCGTGCCACACCTTTGCGCAGATGCTGCTCGGCGGTGCGCATGGATTTGATCTCGGCGTGTTCGGCATCCAGTTGCTTCAAGGCGCCGCAGCCCAGCAGGTTGGCGCCGTCCCAGGCCGTCCAGAAGCGCACGTTGGGCTGGCGCAGGCCATTGAGGTCCAGTGCGTGCACGCTCTCGGGCGGCGACAGGGCGTGCATGCCGCGCATATGTTCTTCCAGCAGTGCGTGGACTTCAGGGCCTTGGAGATCGTCTAGTTGGATGCGCATGGGGGGGCTGCGAAATGAAGTGGGTGCAGACCACCATTTTCTACGGTTGAATGCCGCGCAATCCGCTGGGCGAGTAACTAGGTAATCCGCCGGCGCGAGGCAACGCGGGCCACATACACCGCCATTAACAGCGCGAACCCGGCTATCACCCACATCAGGCCGTTGCCGCCCACGGCATGCATGGCTGCAGCTGCCGCCAAGGGGCCGACGACCGCGCTGAGCGTGTAGACCATGGACACGGCGCTCATATTGCGCGCCATGCTGCCGCCGAGCGTTTTGGCGCTGGCGATGAGTGCCAGGGTCAAATAGGCGGTGACCAGGCCGCCCAGGCAGAACACTGCCGCGTGCAGCAGCAGCGGGCCCAGCGCACAGGTCAGGGCCAGCGCGACCACCGCGGTGCCGATGCAGCAGCACAGGCTGGCGAAGCCCATGCCCCGGTGGTCGGCCAACCAGCCGGCCACGTACTGCATCAGCAAACCGCCCAGGCCAAAGCTGGCTAGCAGGCTGGCGATCTGCGCGGCATCCAGTTGGCGTGCCGAGCCAAACACCGGGAACAGGCCGATGAAGGCCGACTCTGACATGCCCCCAAACAAAGCCACACCCACGCCCAGCAGAAAGATCTTTTCGCGTGGCAGCTGCCAAAACGGCGTTGCATCAGGTGCCTGTGCGGAGGCACTGGCGGCACGCGGCCTATCCTCATGCGCCCACAGCAAGGGCACCGCTGACACCAGCAAAAAGCCCATGCCCAGCCACAGGGGCGCCAGCCCCTCGATACCCCACCAGCCCGACATGGCCGGTGCCACGATGGGCGCCAGCGCAATCAGCGTTTCATGGAAGCCCACCAGGCGCCCACGCGCGTGGCTGGGGGCGATGTGGTACAGCCAGGGCTCAAGCCCAATCCAGCGCAGCCCTTGCCCAAACCCCGCCAGCAAACCCGCAGGTAACCACAGCGCCGAGATACCCAGCGCGATGGCCGCAAGGGCCAGGATGGAACACAGCAGCGCCGCCAAAATGGTGGGCCGTGCGCCAAACTGGCGCGTGAGCCGTGGCGCCACGCCCAGCCCCGGAAGCTGCCCCAGCCACAGCGAGGCGGCATACAGGCTGAGCTGCAACGCGGTCGCCCCTTGCTGTTCCAGCCACAGCGGCAGCACCACAAAAGGTATGCCGAATTGCCCGACCTGGGCAAAGGTGGAGACCGCGTTCAGCGCGGCGATGCTGCGCCAGTCATAGGTGGTGTTTTTCATGGGCGGGGGCTGGAAGCGCGGACGGCTTCCATCTGCGGGGGCTGCAACGGCATAGCCGTCGAATGCACAAAGTATCGCATCTGCCAAGTGCCGCATATTGCGCACTGCCGTCAATGCGGGAGGTCTTGGCTCGTAGCCCCATTTCCGAATTGAAACGAAATGCAGCATTAGTCCAAAGCTTGACATAGATCACGCGATGCGCCGCCGATCTGCACAACAGTCGCTATGCAGCTATGGATTCCCCTTGGCTGCTAACCAACGCGTGAGACATCCCCCCATGAACACCATTGCCGCCAGTTCTGTTGCATCGCCGCCTATCGCTGCTCGTGCACCGGGCACCCTGGGCCTTGGCCTGCTGGTGGCCCTGGTGGTGGGCTCCATCCTTGGCAGTGGCATTTTTGGCCTGCCGCAGAACATGGCGGCAGGGGCGGGTGCCGGCGCCATCCTGATTGGCTGGCTCATCACCGGCGTGGGTATGCTGACCCTGGCCCGCGTGTACCAAATACTCTCGCTGCGCAAGCCGGAGCTGGACAACGGCGTGTACGCCTATGCCCGCGCCTTGTCCGGCGAATACGTGGGCTTCAACTCGGCCTGGGGCTACTGGATCAGCGCCTGGATTGGCAACGTGGGCTACCTGGTCGCGGCCTTTGGTGCGCTGGGCTATTTCTTCCCGGTGCTGGGCGAGGGCAACACGCCTGCGGCCGTGCTGGGGGCCTCGGTCGCGCTGTGGGTGATCCATGCGCTGGTGCTGCGCGGCATACAGGGTGCGGCGGTGCTGAATGCCGTGGTCACGCTGGCCAAAGTGGTGCCGCTGCTGCTGTTCATCGTGCTGGTGGCCATGGCTTTCCAGGTGGATACCTTCCGGCTGGACTTTTGGGGCAATGCCCAGCTGGGCTCGGTGCTGGACCAGGTCAAAAGCACCATGCTGGTGACGGTGTGGGTGTTCATCGGCATCGAAGGCGCCAGCGTCTATTCGGCCCGGGCCCGGGAGCGCAAAGACGTGGGGCGTGCCACCGTCATCGGCTTTCTGCTGTGTTTGCTGCTGCTGATGGCGGTATCGCTGCTGTCGCTGGGCATCACCACCCAGCCTGAATTGGCCGCGCTGAAGAACCCGTCCATGGCCGGTGTGCTGGAGAAGGCGGTGGGTACCTGGGGCGCGGTCGCTATCACGCTGGGCTTGATCGTGTCCGTAGGCGGTGGCTTCCTGGCCTGGACGCTGCTGGCGGCGGAATCGCTGTTTACCCCGGCCGGCGGCGGTGTCATGCCATCCTGGCTGGCCAAGCAAAACCCCAAAGGCGTACCCGCCAACGCGCTGTGGTTGACCAACGGCATGGTGCAGGTGTTCTTGCTGGTCACGTTGTTCTGGAAGGCGTCCTACCTGGCGCTGATCTCGCTGTCTACCGCGATGATTTTGGTGCCGTATTTGTTCAGCGCCGTTTACGGCCTGGTGCTGTCCTGGCGCGGCGAAGGCCCGCAGGCCGCGCAGCACCGCAGTGACATCGCTGTTGCCGCTCTGGCCACGGTGTACTGCGGCTGGCTGCTGTACGCCGCCGGGCTGAAGTATTTGCTGCTTAGCGCCCTGTTGTACGCACCGGGTGCGGTGCTGTACATCGTGGCCAAACGCCAGCGCTCTGAAAAAGCCTTCACCCCTTGGGAATGGCTGGTGCTGGCGCTGCTGGTGGTACTGGCCCTGGTCGCCGCATATTTGCTCAGCATGGGCCAACTCAGCCTCTAGAAACGGACGCACCACCATGACAACCCTCCCCAAAGGCCTGTACTCCGAAGTCGGCCGCCTGCGCAAAGTGCTGGTTTGCCGCCCTGGCCTGGCGCAAAAGCGCCTGACCCCTGCCAACTGCCACGAGCTGCTGTTTGACGACGTGCTGTGGGTGGCGCAGGCCCGCAACGACCACGACGCCTTCACCTCGGCCATGGTCGATCGTGGGGTGGAGGTGCTGGAGCTGCACGACCTGCTGGCCGACACGCTCGCCATCCCAGTCGCTCGCACCTGGCTGCTGGACCGCAAGCTCAGCCCCAACTTTGTAGATGCAGAAACGGCGGCGCAGCTGCGCCCCTGGCTGGAAGCGCTGCCGTCGGCACTGTTGGCCCAGCACCTGATCGGCGGTGTCGCCCGGGCTGAGCTGCCGTTTGAGTTAGATGGCCTGCTGGCCCGTTGCGCCAGCCCCGCCGATTTTCTGCTGCCGCCACTGCCCAACGCACTGTTCACCCGCGACAACAGCTGCTGGATAGGCTCTGGCGTGGTGCTCAGCCCCATGTACTGGCCGGCCCGCCGCCAGGAGACCCTGCTGATGGCTGCGGTGTACCGCTTCCACCCCGTGTTTGCGGGCAGCGTCACCGAATGGTGGGGCGACCCGGACACCGACCACGGCCTAGCCTCGCTGGAAGGCGGTGACGTGATGCCGGTGGGCCACGGTGTGGTGCTGGTGGGCATGGGCGAACGCAGCTCGCCACAGGGTGTGAGCCAGCTCGCCCGGCGCCTGTTCGCGCAGGGGGCCGCCACCCATGTGCTGGCCGCGCAGCTGCCCAAATCACGCGGGGCCATGCACTTGGATACCGTGTTCAGCTTTTGCGACGTGGACCTGGTAACGGTGTTCCCCGACGTGGTGGACGCTATCCGCGTGCACAGCCTGCGCCCCGGCACAACCGAGGGCACGCTGGACGTGCGCACCGAGACACAGCCCTTCCTGGACGTGGTTGCCACCGCCATCGGTCTGCCCAGGCTGCGCAGCGTAGCCACCGGCGGCGACGCCTACGAGGCCGAACGCGAACAGTGGGACGACGGCAACAACCTGCTGGCCCTGGCTCCCGGCGTGGTCATGGCCTACAACCGCAACACCTACACCAACACCTTGCTGCGCAAAGCCGGGGTGGAGGTCATCACCGTGCCCAGCGGCGAGCTGGGGCGCGGGCGAGGCGGCAGCCACTGCATGTCCTGCCCCATAGAACGCGACCCCATCTAACCAGAGAAAACCCTATGGCCTTCAACCTCCGCAACCGCAGCCTGCTGACGCTGCAAGACTTCACACCCGAAGACATCCGCTACCTGCTGGACCTGGCCGCCGACCTGAAGCGCGCCAAGACAGCCGGCACAGAACACCCGCGGCTGCAAGGCAAGAACATCGCGCTGATCTTTGAAAAAGCCTCCACCCGCACCCGCTGCGCCTTCGAGGTGGCGGTGCACGACCAGGGCGGCCACGTCACCTACATCGACTCGGTGGGCTCGCAAATGGGCCACAAGGAATCGCTGAAAGACACGGCCCGCGTGCTGGGCCGCATGTACGACGGCATCGAGTACCGGGGCTTTCACCAGAGTGTGGTGGAGGACCTGGCGCGCTATTCCCACGTGCCGGTATGGAACGGCCTGACCGACGAAGCCCACCCCACCCAGGTGCTGGCCGACCTGCTGACCATGCAGGAGTTTGGCGAAAAGCCGCTGCATGAGCTGTCGTTCTGCTACCTGGGCGACGCACGTTTCAACATGGGCTGCTCGCTGCTGATTGGCGGCACGCAGATGGGCATGGACGTGCGCATCGCCGCTCCGCCAGAGCTGCAGCCACCGGCAGAACTGGTGGCGCAGATGCGTGAACTGGCCCGCAGCACCGGCGCGCGCATCACCCTGGAGACCGACCCGCTCAAAGCCGTGGCGCTGGCCGACTTCGTCTACACCGACGTATGGGTTTCCATGGGTGAGCCAGACGAGGTGTGGAAGAAGCGCATCGACCAGCTATTGCCCTACCAGGTCAACGCAGCGCTGATGCAGGCCACCCACAAACCGCGCTCGCGCTTCATGCACTGCCTGCCCGCTTTCCATAACCTGGACACCGAGGTGGGCCGCCAAGTCCACGAACGCTATGGCCTGAGCGAGATCGAGGTGACGGATGAAGTCTTCGAGTCCGATACCTCCATCGTCTTCAGCCAGGCCGAGAACCGCTTGCACACCATCAAGGCGGTGCTGGTGGCCACGCTGGCATGAAGATCGTCGTCGCCCTGGGGGGTAATGCGCTGCTGCGGCGCGGCCAGGCGCTGAGCGCCGGCAACCAGCTGGCCAACATCCGCCGCGCCGCCACCCAGCTGGCCCGCATCGCCAGCGACCACGCACTGGTATTGACGCACGGCAACGGGCCGCAAGTAGGCTTGTTGGCGCTGCAGTCCGCCGCCTATACCGACGTGGACAAGGTCGTGGAAAGCTACCCACTGGACGTGCTGGGGGCCGAGACCGACGGCATGATTGGCTACCTGCTGGAGCAGGAGCTGGCCAACCTGCTGCCTGCCACGCGCACCATCACCACGCTGCTGACGCGGGTCGAAGTCGATCCGCTGGACCCGGCATTTGCACACCCCAGCAAACCCATAGGCCCGATATACACCGCCAGCCAGGCGGCGCAGCTGGCCGCCGACAAGGGCTGGAACATGGCCGCTGACGGCGACAGCATGCGGCGCGTGGTCGCGTCGCCGCAGCCGCTGCGCGTGCTCGGCCTGGACGCCATCCGCTGGCTGCTGGAACATGAAGCGCTGGTGATTGCGGCCGGCGGCGGCGGCATCCCTGTGGCCAGGGGCGCCGACGGCCACAGCCTGCAGGGCGTGGAGGCGGTCATCGACAAGGACTTGTGCAGCAGCTTGCTGGCGCGCGACCTCCAGGCCGACTGCCTGGTGATCGCCACCGACGTGGCCGCCGTCTACCTGGACTGGGGCCAGCCCAGCCAGCGCGCGCTGGGCAAAGTCACACCCAAAGAGCTGGCGCAACACAGCTGGCCTGCGGGTTCGATGGGCCCCAAGGTGGCGGCCGCCTGCGCCTTCGTCGTTGCCACCGGGCAGCGCGCCGTGATCGGCTCGCTGGACGATATCGAAGCCCTGCTGGCCGGCACCGCTGGCACCCAAGTCTGCCCCGACCCGGTAGGGAGTGCCGCTGCACGATGATTTATAAAAAAAGTGCCTCTGGCGCAATGAATACCTGCGCATGCAGCTATAAAAACCATAGTAACTACAGGCTGCGCACAAGCGCCATGCTGGTGGCCGCCTGGATGCTGGCGGGCTGCGCATCGATGGCGCCGCCCTATGAAGCCCCCGTGCTGCCAGTTGCCAGCCACTACGCTCCCGAGTCCCACCAGGACGGCACCGCAGCCGCTACCACCGGCTGGCGTGACTACTTCCGCGAGCCCGCATTGCAAAGCCTGATCGCCCAGGCGCTGGCGCATAACCGCGACCTGCGCACCGCGGTGCTGCGGGTCGATGAGGCCCGCGCCGCCTACGGCATCCAGCGCGCAGACGCCTACCCCACGCTGGCGGCCCAGGCCGGCGCCACCCGCTCGCGCACCCCGGCGGACCTGAGCTTTACCGGCAAGCCGCTGCTGGGCAGCCAATACCAGGTGGGGTTGGGCATGGCCAGCTGGGAGATCGATTTCTGGGGCCGGGTGCGCAGCCTGCAAGACGCCGCGCTGCAGAGCTACCTGGCCACCGATGCGGCCCGCCAGGCGGCCACCGTGGCCCTGGTCGCCCAGGTGGCGAACAGCTACTTTGCGCTGCGCGAGCTGGACGAGCGCATCGCCCTGGCCCAGCAAACCACCACCAGCCGGGCCGAGAGCCTGCGCATCTTCCAGCGCCGGGTGGCGGTGGGCGCAACGTCCCGGCTGAACCTGACGCAGGTAGAAACACTGTTCACCCAGGCCCAGGCGCTGGCGGTGCAGTTGCAGCAGTCCCGCGCCACGCAAATGCACGCCCTGACCTTGCTGGTAGGTACGCCTGGTGATGTCGAATCCACCGCTGGCGCCCCGGACCTGGCGCTGGAATTGCGCGCAGGCTTGCCGTCTGACCTGCTGCTGCGGCGCCCCGACATCCTGGCTGCCGAGCACCAGCTGCAAGCCGCCAATGCCAATATCGGCGCTGCCCGTGCCGCCTTCTTTCCCCGCGTAGCCCTGACCAGCAGCTGGGGCACAGCCAGTGCCGAGCTGGACGGCTTGTTTGCAGGTGGCAGCCAGGCCTGGAGCTTCGCGCCCAGCATCTCGCTGCCGATATTCGACGCAGGCCGCCGCCGCAACAACCTGGCGCTGGCCGAGACCCGCCGCGACATCGCATTGGCCCAGTACGACAAAACAGTGCAAAGCGCCTTCCGCGACGTGTCTGATGCCTTGTCGGCCCGCCGCTGGCTGGCCGAGCAGACCGCCATCGCCCAGACCACGCTGGCCACCCAGACCGAACGCGCCCGCCTGTCGCAAATGCGCTTTGACAACGGCGCGGCCGCCTACCTGGACGTGCTGGACGCCCAGCGCGACCTGCTGGCCGCCCAGCAACAACTGGTGCAAACACGCTATGCCTTGCTGTCCAGCCGCGTCAGCCTGTATGCCGCCCTGGGCGGCGGCGCGCTGGAAAACACCTCTCCCTCAGAACACGGCACCCCATGACGAACGAACTCACCGTGGCCGCCAAACCGGCTACCCCACCACCACCACCACCACCAACGCCAACGCCAACGCCAACGCCAACGCCAACGCCAACGCCAACGCCAACGCCACCTTCGTTCATCCAGAAATGGAAACCCTGGCTGTTGGCTGCAGCCGCCGTGGCCGCGCTGGCGGCCGCCGGCTACTTTGTCTGGAACATGCTGCACCCGAAGGGCCCCGGCCCGGGCTTTGTCAGCAGCAATGGGCGCATAGAAGCCACCGAGATCAACGTGGCGGCCAAGCTCGGAGGCCGTGTGCAAGACCTGCTGGTCGACGAAGGCGAGTTGGTGCAGGCCGGGCAAGTACTTGGCCATATGCAAGTGCAAACGCTGGAAGCCCAGCGCGATGAAGCCCGCGCCCGTGCGCAGCAGGCCGTGACCGGCATTGACACCGCAGTGGCCCAGGTGGCCATGCGCGCCAGCGACCGCCAGGCTGCACAGGCCGTGGTGGCGCAGCGCATGAGCGAGTTCGACGCAGCGCAACTGCGTCTGCAGCGCTCGCAAATCCTGGCCCGCGAAGGTGCTTCGTCTGAACAGGAACTGGACGACGACCGCGCCCGCGTGCGCAGCGTGCAGGCGGCGGTAGATGCCGCCCGCGCCCAGGTGGCCGCCGCCAGTGCCGCAGTCGCCGCCGCCGAAACCCAGGTGACTGCCGCGCGCTCTGCCGTGCTGGCCGCCAACGCCACGGTGGTGCGTATCCAGGCCGACATGGACGACAGCGCCTTGACCGCACCGCGTGCGGGCCGGGTGCAATACCGCATTGCCCAGCCGGGCGAGGTGGTGGCCGCCGGCGGCAAGGTGCTCAGCCTGGTGGACCTGTCCGACGTCTACATGACCTTCTTCGTGCCCGAGGCCAGTGCCGGCCGGCTGGGCCTGGGCAGCGAAGTGCACCTGGTGCTGGACGCCGCACCGCAGTATGTGATTCCCAGCAAGATCTCGTTTGTGGCCAGCACCGCGCAGTTCACCCCGAAGACGGTGGAAACCGCCAGTGAACGGCAAAAGCTGATGTTCCGTGTGAAGGCGCAAATCGACCCCGCCTTGCTGCAAAAACACCTGCAGCAGGTGAAGACCGGCGTGCCCGGCATGGCCTGGATCAAAACCGACGCACAAAGCGCATGGCCTGCGGAGTTGACCGTCAAGGTGCCGCAGTGACGGCTGCCCCGGTTGCGCGGCTGGCAAACGTCCATCTGCACTACGGTAAGACGCAGGCACTGATCGACATCACGCTGGACCTGCCCGCCGGATGCATGGTGGGGCTGATCGGGCCGGACGGCGTGGGCAAGTCCAGCCTGCTGTCTTTGCTGGCCGGCGCGCGTGCGGTGCAGCAGGGCCAGGTAGAGGTGCTGAATGGCGACATGGCCAGCACCGCGCACCGCAACAGTGTGTGCCCGCGCATTGCCTACATGCCGCAAGGCCTGGGCAAGAACCTCTACCCCACCTTGTCGGTGGAGGAAAACCTGCAGTTCTTTGGCCGCCTGTTTGGCCACAACAGCGCCGAGCGCCGCCGCCGCATCGACAGCCTGACGCGCAGCACCGGGCTGCAAGCGTTTCTGTCGCGGCCAGCGGGCAAGCTCTCCGGCGGCATGAAGCAGAAGCTGGGCCTGTGCTGCGCGTTGATCCACGACCCCGACCTGCTGGTTCTGGACGAGCCCACCACCGGTGTGGACCCGCTATCGCGTCGCCAGTTCTGGGATCTGATCGACAGCATCCGCAGCGACCGCCCTGGCATGAGCGTGGTGGTGGCCACCGCCTACATGGAAGAGGCCGACCGCTTTGACTGGCTGGTGGCCATGGATGCCGGCTGCATACTGGCCCAAGGCGCGCCCGCCGAACTGCGCGCACGCACCGGCACCGAGACGCTGGAAGCGGCCTTCATCGCCCTGCTGCCCGAGGCCCAGCGGCACGACCACCATGCCATCCATGTGCCGCCGCTGGTGGAAACAACCCAGCCCGAGATCGCGATTGAAGCCCAGGGCTTGAGCATGCGCTTTGGCGATTTTCTGGCCGTGGACAAGGTGGACTTTCGCATCCGGCGCGGAGAGATTTTTGGTTTTCTGGGCTCCAACGGCTGCGGCAAATCCACCACCATGAAGATGCTGACCGGCCTGCTGCCCGCTACCGAAGGCCAGGCCCTGCTGTTTGGCAGCAAGGTGAACCCCAAGGACATCGCCACCCGCAGGCGCGTGGGCTATATGTCGCAGGCGTTCTCGCTGTATGGCGAGCTCACAGTCCAACAAAACCTGGTGCTGCATGCGCGCCTGTTCCAGGTGGCCGAGGCCGATATTCCGGCCCGCGTGGACGCCATGGTGCAGCGCTTTAACCTGCGCGAGGTGCAAAACAGCCTGCCCGAAAGCCTGCCGCTGGGCATACGCCAGCGCCTGTCTTTGGCGGTGGCCATGGTGCACAAACCCGAGCTGCTGATTCTGGACGAACCCACCTCCGGCGTGGACCCGGTGGCCCGCGACATGTTCTGGCAGCTGATGATCGACCTGGCCCGCAACGACCTGGTGACGATCTTCATCTCCACCCATTTCATGAACGAGGCCGAGCGCTGCGACCGCATCTCGCTGATGCACGCCGGCCGCGTGCTGGTGACCGACAGCCCGGCCGGCCTGGTGCAAAAGCGTGGCACCGAGAATCTGGAGCAGGCTTTCATCGCCTACCTGGAAGAGGCCGCACCTCCCGAACCTCCCGAACCTCCTGCACCCCAGGCCGACGCAGCGCCACAGCCCGCGAAGACTGCCAGAGCCGCGACCCGCCTACGCGGCTTCAGCTTTGCACGCGCCTGGAGCTACACCTTGCGCGAGTCGCTGGAGCTGCAGCGCGACCCGGTGCGCGCCGCACTGGCGCTGCTGGGCACGGCATTTTTGATGTGCATCATGGGCTACGGCATCAACCTGGATGTAGAGAACCTCTCCTACGCTGTGATGGACCAGGACCAAACGGCACTGAGCCAGAACTATGCGCTCAACCTCTCGGGTTCGCGCTACTTCATCGAGAAGCCCGCCATTGCCAGCTATGCCGAACTGGACCAGCGCATGCGCAGCGGCGAGCTGTCGCTGGCCATTGAAATACCCCACGGTTTCGGCCGCGACATTGAGCGCGGTACCCCGGTGCAAATGGGCGCCTGGGTCGATGGCGCCATGCCTGTACGGGCCGAAACCGTGCGCGGCTATGTGCAGGCCATGCACGCCACCTGGCTGGCCGACATGGCAACCCATAGGCTCGGCCAGTCGGTGGCAGCGCCCGCCAGTATCGAGACCCGCTACCGCTACAACCCGGATGTCCGAAGCCTGCCCGCCATGGTGCCGGCGGTGATCCCTATGCTGCTGATGATGATCCCGGCCATGCTGACGGCGCTGTCGGTGGTGCGCGAGAAAGAGATGGGCTCCATCATCAACCTCTACGTCACCCCAGTCACCCGCAGCGAGTTTTTGCTGGGCAAGCAGCTGCCCTACATCGGCCTGGCCATGTTCAACTTCTTCTTGATGGCGGCGCTGGCGGTGACCGTGTTTGACGTGCCCATCAAAGGCAGCTTTGCCACGCTGACGGTCGCGGCACTGGTGTTTGTGGTCAGCTCCACCGGCATTGGCCTGCTGGCCTCCACGTTCACCAAGAGCCAGATCGCTGCGATATTCGTGACCATGATCGGCACCATCATCCCCTGCGTGCAGTTTGCGGGCTTGACCAATCCTGTGTCCTCGCTCGAAGGCGTGGGGGCGATGGTTGGGCACATCTATCCCGCCGCGCATTTCTTGACCATCTGCCGGGGCGTGTTCAACAAGGCGCTGGATTTCTCCAACCTGGGTTCATCGTTCTGGCCTTTGCTACTGGCCGTGCCGGTCATCCTGGTCACGGCCATTGGGCTGTTGAAAAAGCAGGCCCGCTGAATGCGCATACCCAATATCTACCGCCTGGGTGTGAAGGAACTGTGGAGCCTGGTGCGCGACCCGATGATGCTGGTGCTGATCGCCTACACCTTCACCCTGTCGATCTATGTGGCGGCCACGGCCATGCCCGAGAGCCTGCACAACGCGCCGATTGCCATCGTGGACGAGGATGGTTCGCCGCTGTCGGCGCGCATCATCGCAAGCTTCTACCCACCGCACTTCAAGCCCCCCGCCATGGTGTCGCTAGCCGAAGTGGATGCGGGCATGGACAGCGGCCGGTACACCTTTGTGCTGGACATTCCGCCCAACTTCCAGCGTGACGTGCTGGCTGGGCAGTCCCCTGCAGTGCAGCTGAATGTGGACGCCACGCTGATGAGCCAGGCGTTCACCGGCAGTGGCTATATCCAGCAGATCGTGAGCAGCGAGGTGACTGAATTTGTGCAGCGCTACCGCAGCACTGCGGTGGCGCCGGTAGACCTGGTGCTGCACATGCGCTTCAACCCGAATCTGGAGCAAGCCTGGTTTGGGGCCTTGATGGAGATCATCAACAACGTCACCATGCTGTCCATCATCCTCACCGGTGCGGCGCTGATACGCGAACGTGAACACGGCACGCTGGAGCATCTGCTGGTGATGCCGGTCACGCCCACCGAGATCATGCTGGCCAAGGTGTGGTCCATGGGCCTGGTGGTGCTGCTGGCTGCGCTGACAGCCTTGGTGTTTGTGGTGCAGGGCGCGCTGGGCGTGCCGATCGAGGGGTCGGTGGCTTTGTTCATGCTGGCGGCTGCGCTGCACCTGTTTGCCACGACATCCCTGGGTATTTTTTTGGCTACCTTGGCGCGGTCCATGCCGCAGTTCGGCATGCTGCTGGTCTTGGTGCTGCTGCCGCTGCAGATGTTGTCCGGCGGGGCTACGCCACGCGAAAGCATGCCCGCATTGGTGCAAAACGTGATGCTGCTGGCCCCCACCACCCATTTCGTTTCGGTGGGCCAGGCTATTTTGTACCGGGGGGCCGGCCTGCCCGTGGTCTGGCCGCAGCTGCTGGCCATTCTGGTGATCGGCACGGTGTTCTTCTTTGCCGCTCTGGCACGGTTTCGCAAGACGATCAGCCAGATGGCTTGAGGGGAGGGTGCCGGTCCCGGAGGGGCGCGGCATAGGCCCCTACTACGTTCGCAGCGTAAGGCACCTTGCTTTCATGGCGCTGGCTGGTTCTCGGTTCCTGTAGGGCACACCACCCGGATCTCGCCCGCCATCGCCTGCACTCCGCCGGCGCCAAAGCTGCGCTCCACCAGCGTCACCCTGTCCCGCGCGCAGTGCACCAGGGTGCTGGCGCGGGTGCCGTAATGCGGCAGTTGGATAAATGCGGGCGACAGGCCGCGCTCCAGTTCCAGGGGGATGCCCGTGCTGGGCAGGTCCGCGTCGTCGGCTACGTGGGTGTCTGCCAGCAGCGGCCAGAGGGCGGCTTCCAGCGCGGGGCCGAGGTCGGCGGCATCGGCGGCGTGGTGGGTGTGCACAGCTTGGGCGAAGCCGCTACGCAGGTGCTGCAGCTTGGGCCAGGGGGTGTTGAAGTCGGCGTTCGATACGGCGTGCACGCCGGGGGCGGGGGCAAAGTGCCTGCGCTGCCGGCTTTCAAACGCGCGCAGATGCTGGCCGTCGAACAGCAGCAGGTTGAAGGGGTTGTAGCCGTCGGATTCGGCGGCCAGGGCTTGCGCAAATTCCTCGGCGGTTTGCTGGCCGTGTAAGAAAGCGGTGACGATGCCGCCGCGTGACGGGGCATGGGGGTTGTGCCGGCTGGGGTCGCGGTAGTTGGTGAGTGCGGCCAGCCGGCCACTGGGTGCGTGCAGGCCCATCCAGGTGCCGCCGCCTTGCAGGTCCTGGCCGGCGATGATGGGGCTTTCGGCCCAGTGGTGCAGAGTGAGGGTGGGGCGGACATAGAACTCGTCGCGGTTGGCGGCGATGGTCAGCGGGGCGGTGGCGCCGGGTTGCCACTGGAATGCGATCAGGCACATGGTATTTGCTATGGTTTTGGTAGCTGCTGGCGCAGCTAGCATGTGCGCTTAGCCCTTGTTCGGGCTGTAGCTCCACTGCGGCGTAATCCACAGTACGGCCAGCGAGAGCAGGGCCAGGGCGATGCTGCCGTAGAAGAACGGGGCAGCGTCGGCCAGGCGCAGGGGGTAGATCTTCCAGGCGGCCCCCAGGCCAATGGCATTGCCGCCAGCGGCCAGCATGGTGGTGGCCCAGTCGTGGAAGCGGCGCGCTTTGTTGGCGCTGGACGACCAGCGTGGCTCGGTGTTGTAGCTGGGCAGCTGCAGGTGTGCATCCTCCAGCTGTTCCATGGCGCACAGAAAGGTGCGCAGGTTGGTGATGGCGCGCTCGGCCTTGTAGTTCAGCAGGGCCAGGCAGATCGACGCCACCGGAAAGCCCAGGATCAGCCATTCGATGGGGGCAGGTGGTGCGCCAGGCGTGGGCCGCAGGGCCACCAGCGCTGCCAGCAGGCTGACCACCAAGGTGACATACAGGGCCAGTGCCTGCTGGCGTTGGACGATGCGGGCGTTTACCTCTTGGTAAGCGGCCATGAAGCGGTAGTTGGCGTCTACAAAAGTCTTGCTCATGCGGTGCTGGCGTCGGTGGGGCGGATGCGGCCCCGATTGTGCGCCAGCAGCGGCGCCTGTGTTTGTGGACTTAAAAATTGCAAGGATTTTGGCGCTCTAGCGCAGGTGGAATAAGCGCGGGTAGCTTCTTTTTTGATAGCAATAATTGGCCCAGGGATTTTTACCCAACATGCATTTGGCGCAGGCAATGTCGCCGTCGAAGATCTTGGCCTGCAGCAGGTCGCGGTATCGGGTGCAGTGCAGTATGTCGAAGGGCGGCAACTGGGGCACCATGTCGTGCGCATCGTTGAACGCGTCGTAGTCGGGCACGTTCTGCCTGAAGGCGTTAACGAAGTTGCTGTCGCCGGTTTTGGGCGATGCGAACAGGCAGGCGCTAGCGTTCAGGCCCAGGCGGCGCAAGTCCAGCGTCAGATCAGGCCTGGCTCTTGTCCTGGGCCAGTCTCAGGTAGCGCAACGCCCCTCGGCCCAGCTGCAGCAGACTGTGCAGGCGAGAGCGGCGGTACAGGCCCTGGCGCATAGGCTCTGTGTGCGGACGCAGCAGCTTGCGGGCCTCCCAGTAGGCCCAGCGCATCACCAGGGCATCACGGCGCAATATGTACTTGGCATAGAACGCGCCTCGCCCGGCGTAATAGCCGGCGTACAACCCGCGCAACTGCTCCGGTGTACGCCGGCCATGGTTGTGCTGGACCAGCAGGCCGGGCACGTACTCGATCAGCCCGCCAGCACGCACGACGCGGTACAGCATGTCCAGGTCTTCGGCCACACCGATGGCGCTGCCGGGGCCGATATTGGTGTCGAAGCGGCCCAGGCTACGCAGCCAGTCGGCCCGGAAGGCCATATTGCAGCCGATGATGGGAATGTTGTCCGGACTGAAACCGGCGAGCTTGGTGCGACTGGCTTGCAGGGATCGCTTGATGGTGACCGGCGCGTCCAGCGGATCGTGCAGCTCGACCCGCCCGCCTATGCATTGCGCAGCCGGGTGTGTGTGGAAATGCGCCACCACCGTGGCCACCCAGTCGTCGGCGACGAGGATGTCGTCGTCAATGAAAGCCACTACGTCGCCGCGCGCCAGGCCCAGCGCCTGGTTCAGCCCATTGGCTTTGCCACGCCTCGGCTCATACAGGGCCATCACGGCCATGGGCGCGGTAGCGGCAAAGTCCTGCAGCACGGCGGCGGTGTTGTCGCTGGAGGCGTTGTCCGCGACCAGTACCTCCCAGCGCAGGTCTGGCCCGGTGCGGTTGCGGGCCAAAGCGTCCAGCATGCGGCGCAGGTCGGCTGAGCGGTTGTAGGTGCTGATGATGACCGACAGGTCAAAAATGCCGGTGACAGCCATTGGGTTGCCATGAACAGGTTGCATCTGAGCCGATCGTGGGTTCTTTATCTTGGCAGACTATATCCATTGCCCCGGCCCGTGTGGCGTGGTGTTTGTACGCGGACTACAAGAGCACCCGGCCTTCGATGCAGGTGACGGAGTCTCCGCCCACCCACACCTGGCCGCCTGCGTCCTGGTAGACGTGCACCCGGCCCTGGCGGTTCAGGCGTGTGCCCTGGGCGGCCTGGTACTGGGTAGGGGCAAAGCCGTCGGCGATCAACCACTGGGCCAGGCTGGCGTTCAGGCTGCCGGTGACCGGGTCTTCGGGCACCTCGACGGCGGCGGCAAAGGCGCGTACCTCCAGCAGCGGGTCGGCTGGCGCGGTGTGGATGCCGGCCACGCCGACGCAGATGCCGGTGTTTTTCAGCGCCATGTGGTCGGGCTCCAGTGCCAGCACGGTCTGCGGGCTGTCCAGCAGCAGGCCCAGCCAGGGCAGGCCGTTGTCCAGCATTTGCGCGGCTAACAACTGTAGGGGTTTGAGCCCGAGGGCCGCGGTGATCTGCGCCATGAGCGCCGGTGTCAGCGTGCTGCGTTGCATAGGCGGCGCGGCAAACTGCAGACGGCTGCCGTCGCGGCGGATGCGCACCAGGCCGACCTGGCATTCCTGCACCACCAGGCCCGGCTGCTGCGGCTGGCCTCCGGCTTGCAGCCAGGCGTGGCAGCTGCCCAGCGTGGGGTGGCCGGCAAAGCGCAGCTCGCTCACCGGATCGAAGATGCGCACCCGGTAGTCGGCACCGGCTGCGCGGCCCTCAGGTGTGGGCGGTAGCAGAAAGGTGGTTTCGGACAGATGCGTCCAGTTGGCGAAGCGCTGCAGCTCGGCGTCGCTGAGGTCCGTGCCGTCCAGTACCACGGCCAGCGGGTTGCCCTGGTAGGGCGTGGCGGTGAATACATCGACTTGCTGGAATGGGCGAGTGGGCATGGCAGGCTCCATAAATAAAAAAGGCCGCTGGCGCAGGTATTACCTGCGCTGGTAGCTATTAAAAACCTAGCGTTTGGCTAGAGCAGCACGCTGCCACTGACGCAGGTGACTGACTCGCCGCCCACCCATACCTGGCCCTGCGCATCGCGTTCGATGTGGATGCGGCCGGCGCGGTCCAGGCAGCTGCCTTGGGACACCAGGTATTCCTCGGGCGCGTAGCCGTCGGCGATCAGCCACTGGGCCAGGCTGGCGTTCAGGCTGCCGGTCACCGGGTCTTCCAGAATGCCCACCGGGGCACCAAAGGCGCGCACTTCCAGGTGCGGCTCAGGCGCGCTGGCCGGGGCCGTCTTGCCAAAGGCGCGGGCCTCGCGGTTCGAGCGCACTATCAGTGGCGGCGCCGCGTCTTCCGTGGGGTAGATGCCCACCACGCCGACCTTGTGGCCCAGGTTCTTCAGCGCCAGCTGGTCGGGCTTGAGCTGCAGCACGGTGTGCGGGCTGTCCAGCAGCAGGCCCAGCCAGGGCGAGCCGTTGTCCAGCATCTGCGCGGCCACCACGTCGCGCGCCTTCAGGCCCAGGGCGGCGGCCAGCTGGGCCAGCAGCATAGGGCTGGGGGCACTGCGTTTGAGCGGCGGCGCGGCAAAGAACAGGCGGCTGTCGCGGCGGCGGATGCGCACCAGGCCAACCTGGCATTCCTGCACCACCACACCCGCTGTGTTCGGCTGGCCGCCGGCCTGCAGCCAGGCGTGGCAACTGCCCAGCGTGGGGTGGCCGGCAAAGCGCATTTCGTCGATGGGGCTGAAGATGCGCACCCGGTAATCGGCGCCAGCGGCCCGGCCCTCGGGCGTGGGCGGCAGCAGAAAGGCGGTCTCCGACAGATTGGTCCAGTTGGCAAAGCGCAGCATCTGCGCCTCGCTCAGACCTGTGCCGTCCATCACCACCGCCAGGGGGTTGCCCTGGTAGGGGGTGGGCGTGAAAACATCGACTTGCTGGAAAGGGCGTTGCAGTGCGGACATGGCGGGTGTTTCAGAGTGGCTGTCGGTGGTGTCCCCCAGTCCCCCCCGCCGGGGGAGAGGGGGATTGGGTGCGAGTTTAGAGGGCGCGAATGGCCGCGGCCAGGGCCTTGATGCCAATATTGATTTGCTCGACGCTGGCGGTCACAAAGGACAGGCGCATGGTGTGCGGGTCGGCGTTGTCGGCGTAGAAGGCGGTGCCGGGCACAAAGGCCACGCCCTGGTCCACCGCCTTGGGCAGCAGGTCCACGGCGTGGATGCCTTCGGGCAGGCGGGCCCACAGGAACATGCCGCCGTCGGGCGTGTTCCAGGTCACGCCGGCAGGCATTTCACGGGCCATGGCGGCCAGCATGGCGTCGCGCTGGGCCTTGTACAGGGTGCGGATGGTGGGTACATGGCGGGCCAGGAAGCCGTCTTGCATCACCGCCACCACCATGCGCTGGTTGAAGCTGGGGCTGTGCAGGTCGGCGGCCTGCTTGGCCTGCAGCAGCTTGGGCATCAGCGCCTTGGGGGCGATCACATAGCCCAGGCGCAGGCCGGGCGCCAGCACCTTGGAGAACGAGCCCATGTAGACGCAGCCCTCGGGGTTGCGGGCGGTCAGCGGCGCGGGCGGTGGCGCGTCGAACCACAGGTCGCCGTAGGGGTTGTCTTCGACCAGGGGCAGGCCGAGTGCGGCGGCGCGCTCCACCAGGGCGGCGCGACGGGCTTCGGTCATGGTGCGGCCAGTGGGGTTCTGGAAGTTGGGCAGCACGTAGAAGAAGCGGCCGTTGTCAGATTTGCGGGAAAGGTCGTCCAGGTCTACGCCCTCGCTATCGCTGGCCACGCTGACCACCTTGGGCTCCATCGGGGCAAAGGCCTGCAGCGCGCCCAGGTAGGTGGGGGTCTCCACCAGCACCTTGCTGTCCTTGTCGATCAGCACCTTGCCCAGCAGGTCCAGGCCTTGCTGCGAGCCGGTGGTGATCAGCACCTGGGCGGGCTCCACGTTCCAGGGCAGCTGGGCGGCGACGATCTCGCGCAGCGGGCCGTAGCCTTCGCTGGCGGCGTATTGCAATGCGCCCCGGCCGTCTTCGTGCAGCACCTTTTCGCAGGCAGCGGCGAATTCGGCTACCGGGAAGGTCTTGGGCGAGGGCAGGCCGCCGGCAAAACTGATGATGCCGGGACGTTCGGTGACCTTGAGGATTTCGCGGATGGCCGAGGAGTTCATCTTCTCGGTGCGGGCGGCCAGATGCCAGGGGTTCGCGGGGATGCTCATGGTGCTCTTTCAAGGGGCCGTACAGCACGGCAGGTGGTTACGTTTCGAGGTAAGTCAGATTGTCGGCTAGGACAGCATGGGCGCGAGCGAGGCAACCAGCAAAACTGCCATCAAACCGTTGAAAATGCGCCGGTAGTGGGGTATGCGCAACCAGTGGCGCAGGCGGCTGCCCGAGAAGGCCCACAGGCTGATGGCGGGTATGCCGACAATCGCAAACCAGGCGGCTGCGGCCAAGACCAGCGCGCGGCTGCTGTGGGCCGGCACATAGCTGCTAAATGCACCTACCGCCATCACCCAGGCTTTGGGGTTGACCCACTGGAAGCCGGCCGCGCCCCAGAAGCTGATGGGGTGGCTGGCCTCGGCGTCTTGGGGCGCGCCGGCAGTGGCCACGCCCCAGGCAAGGTACAGCAGATAGGCCGTGCCCAGCCATTTCAACACCAGGTAGAGCTGTGGCACTTGTTCAAACAGCAGGCCCAGCCCCAGGCCGACCGAAGCCAGCAGAATGAAGAAGCCGATCGACACCCCCGCCATATGCGGCAGCGTAGCGCGAAAACCGTGGTTCACGCCCGAGGCCAGCAGCATCAGGTTGTTCGGGCCGGGGGTGATAGAGCTGACGAAGGCAAACAGCGTCAGCGCGAAGAAGAGTTGGGTGCTCATGGTGTCTCCAGAACCATCAGTGAACGGGCATGCGCTTGCCGATGAAGACCACGGCGATCACCGCCAGGCCGAAGCCCACGGTCACCACGTCCAGCCTTTCGCCCAGTAGCGGCACGGCGAACAGCATGCTCAAAAACGGCTGCACCAGCTGCACCTGGCTGACGCGCACCGTGCCGCCCAGCGCCAGGCCCCGGTACCAGGCGAAGAAGCCCAGCCACTGCGAGAACACCGCCAGGTAGCCAAATGCCAGCCAGCTGGTGGGCTGCAGTGCGGCCGCTGGCCAGGTGATCGCCGCGCCGGGCACGGTCAGCGGCAGCGAGATCACCAGCGCCCAACAAATCACATGGTCGGCCCGCATGCGCCGCGACAGCAGGCCGCCGAAGCCGTAGCCTACGGCGCCAAATAGCATGGCCAGCAACAGCAGCACATCGGCGGACTGTATGGACAAGCCGCTGCCCGAGCGCAGCATCGCAAAGCCCACCACCAGCGCGCTGCCCAGGGCTGCACACAGCCAGAAGCCTTTGGATGGGCGTTGGCGGTGCAGCAGCGCACCGGCGGCGGCAGTGGTCAGCGGCAGCACACCGATGATCACGCTGGCGTGTACCGCTTCCACATGCCGCATGGCGATGGAGGTCAGCAGCGGGAAGCCGAACACCGCGCCCGAGGCGGTCAGGGCCAGCGGCCACCAGTCGGCGCGCTGCGGCAGCGGGGCCCGTGTGGCGAGCAAAAAGGCGATGGACAGCAGGCCCGCCGCAGCGGCGCGTGCCATGGCAATAAACACGCCGGACATTTGTGGATCGGCCGGCGTACCCACGGCCAGGCGCGTCATCGGCAGGGTCAGCGCAAAAATCACCACCCCCAGCAGGCCCAGCCACAGGCCGCGTTTTTCGGCGGCACTGAGCGAGGCAGGTGCGGTGTGCAGTACGGTGCTGTGCGGGGTAGACATGGCGTTTGGACCTGGAGTGGGCATTCAATGTAGTGGCAATACCAGCACACTAGCAGTACACTTTATGGCGTCAGTTCTTTAACTGTATTGATAAGAAAGGCAGCACAGACCTGGGTTAGCTGTCTGCCACCGTCTTTGGAAAGGGGTTCTCCATGCTCATGAAAGCCGCATCCCAGTCTTTGACCGAGCAGCTCGCCAGCCATTTCGCCGAGCGCATCCGCAGCCGCCTTCTGGCCGGCGGGGCGCGCCTGCCCTCGGTGCGGCAGTGCGCGCAGCAGCACCAGGTGAGCGCGTCCACCGTGGTGGCGGCCTACGACCGGCTGCTGGCCCTGGGCCTGGTAGAGGCCCGCAAGAACCGTGGTTTTTATGTGCGGGAAACGGCTCAGGCGCAGGATTCATCTGCGCTAGATGCTACGGATTCAGGAGCAAGCCGGGTGGCGCGCCGGCCCATCGATGCGGCAGCCCTGATGCGCGGCATGTTCCATGGCGACAGCGACAAGCCCCAGCCCGGCATGGGCGTGCTGCCGCCCGACTGGCTGGTGAACAACTTCATGCCCGCTGCGGTGCGCCGCGTGGCGGCCGGTACGGCCGACTTCACCCTGCGCTACGGCGAGCCGGCGGGCGACCTGGGCCTGCGCAAGACCCTGTCGCAAAAGCTGGCCGGCCTGCACATACCGGCCGCGCCCGAGCAGATCATCACCACCGTGGGCGCTACCCATGCGCTGGACATCGTCAGCCGCGCCTTGCTGCGCGCTGGCGACTATGTGATGGTGGAAGAGCCCGGCTGGGCGGTCGAGTTTGCCCGGCTCGAAGCCATGGGCATGCGCATGCTGCCGGTGCCGCGCAACGCCGAGGGGCCGGACCTGGCGGTGATGGCGCGCTACTGCGAGGCGCACAGCCCGAAGCTGTTCGTCAGCGTCAGTGTGCTGCACAACCCCACTGGCTACTGCCTGACGCCGGGCAGCGCGCACCGGGTGCTGACGTTGGCCAACGCGCATAACTTCTACATCGTCGAGGACGACACCTACAGCCACCTGGCGCCCGAGCACGCCACCCGCCTGTGTGTGCTGGACGGCCTGCAGCGCACGCTGTACGCCAGCGGGTTCTCCAAAATCCTGGCGCCGGGTTGGCGCGTGGGCTACCTGGCCGCGCCCGAGGCGCTGGTCGAGCGCCTGCTGGACACCAAGCTACTGGCCACCCTGACCACCCCGGCTTTGCTGGAAAAGGCGCTGGCCTGGTGCATAGACCAGGGCCAGCTGCGCCGCCACGCCGAGCGGGTGCGTACCCGGCTGGACCAGGCCCGTACCCGCAGCGTGCGTCTGGCGCTGGCGGCGGGCTGCACGTTTGCGTCCGAACCCGCAGGCCTGTTTGGCTGGGTAGATACCGGCGTGGATACCGATGCCCTGTCGCAGCGCATGCTGGACGCGGGCTATATGCTGGCGCCGGGCGGGCTGTTTCACCTGGCTCGCCCACCCAGCAGCCTGATGCGCATCAACTTCGCCAGCACCCAGGACGCGGCTTTCTGGCGGGTGTTCGAGCGGGTGCGCAATGGCACTTGATATGCTGGCGCGATGCTTTTAAGAGTTCCACTGCACCGTTTCCTGTGTGCCGCTTTGGCGGCCTGCCTGATGGCTCCGCTGCTGGCCTGGGCCCAGCCGTCCAGCGCAGACGAAGCGCTCGCCGACTGCGCCAGCCGCTACCCAGCGCTGGTGGCCACGCCAGACAGCCCGGTGCGCGACCGTGGTTTTCTGTGGCGTATCAGCAAGGGCGGCCACACCTCCTACCTGTACGGCACCATGCATATCGGCAAACCCGAGTGGGCCCGGCCAGGTCCGCAGACCCAGGCCGCGCTGGACGCGAGCCAGCAGCTGGCGCTGGAAATGGACGCTGTGCCCGCCACCGTCCAGGCCCTGATGGCCGGCTTGGCGCGCCAGCCCGACCAGGTGCTGGCTCCCTCCTTGGAGGCGCGGCTGCGCCAAGCCATGGCCCAAGCCTGCCTGCCCCCCGCTGTGAGCGACATGTTTGCGCCGGAAATGCAGGTGGCCACCTTGGCCATCGGCATGCTGCGCGCCGACGGATATGCGGGCGATTGGGGCGCAGACGTCCAGCTGGCCGCCACCGCCCACGCGCGCGCCATGCCGGTGGTGGGGCTGGAAACACCGCAAGACCAGGTGCGCTTGCTGCTGGCCACCAATGCCGAGGAGCGCAACGAGGGCGTCCAGGAGCAATTGGACGATATGGCTTCTGGCAAGGCACGGCGCATCGCTTTGCGCATGGTGCGCATGTGGGCCGAGTCCGATCACGCCACTTTGCAGGGCTACAAGGCCTGGTGCGAATGCTTGCCGAAGAACGACCGCGAACGTCGCGCAATGAAAGCCCTGCTGGACGACCGCAACCTCGGCATGGCCCAGGCCATAGACCGTCTGCATGGGCAGGGCAAAGCCGTCTTCGCCGCAGTTGGCAGCCTGCACATGGTGGGCCCCACCGGTATTCCGGCCTGGATGGCCCGGCACGGCTACCGGGTGCAGCGCGTGGTGTTTGGCCCTGCGGGCAAAATTTAAGCTGCGGCCGGCATGGTGCGCGTGCTGGCTGTATTTGCTATGACTTATGTAGCTTCTTGCGCATGTATTTACTGCGCTGGAGGTACTTTTCTCTATGTATTTTCGTAGGCTTCAGGCGTAGCGAAGAGCGCACAGGTGCGCAGTTTGACGCGCATCAAACTTCGTGGAATTCGGGGCTGTGTGGATGGCATGGGCTGCAGTTTGTTACCCATGGGCGGGGCATCCAACCTACACTGGCGTCCGCTACTTTTCATGGGGGTGGACTTATGGCTACACGCGCATTCGGTTTGGATAACCTCTTGGACGACCTTCGCAGCCGGTATGGAGAGGCTGATGCGGTCGTGGTGCAGCTCAAGGCCGAGTTGGACAAGCGGCGGCAGGACGAGCAGTTGCACCCCCTGGTGGAGCGGCGCGCCAAGAATTCCCCGGCCAAGTCCCATTCGCGGGCTGGCTGGCAGGGCAAGTTCAAATCGTCCCACGACGCACCGGCCAGCTTTTTGCACTAGCGCGTGGCAGGAGCCTCCCGCAGGCTCCGGGGCCAAGCCGCTACCAGCTGGCTTCGCGGTCAGGTGTGGAGCCGATCTTGTGGATGGACAGGTCGGCGCCGTCAAACTCTTCTTCGGCCGACAGGCGCAAGCCCATGGTGGCTTTGAGCGCGCCGTAGACCACGGTGCCAGCCAGCAGAGCCCAGCCCGCGCCCATCGCCGTGCCTATCAGCTGCGCCGACAGGCTGACACCGCCCATGCCACCCAGGGCTTTGCTGCCAAATATGCCCGCCGCGATGCCGCCCCAGGTGCCGCACAGGCCGTGCAGCGGCCACACGCCCAGCACGTCGTCGATCTTCCATTTGTTCTGCGTCAGGGTGAACATTTGCACAAAGATGGCGCCGGCCACGCCGCCCACCACCAGCGCGCCTAGCGGGTGCATCAGGTCGGAGCCGGCGCACACGGCGACCAGGCCGGC
This sequence comes from Rhodoferax sp. SPJ21, assembly GCF_058216335.1. Lineage (NCBI taxonomy): Bacteria > Pseudomonadati > Pseudomonadota > Betaproteobacteria > Burkholderiales > Comamonadaceae > Rhodoferax > Rhodoferax sp. SPJ21. Next base: position 1,557,450 of record NZ_JBYZMO010000001.1, on the reverse strand, counting down.
CAGCGGGCCGTTGTGCACAAAGCCGGGGTCGTTGCGGCCCAGCACCAGTGCCACCAGCGTGCCGCCCACCATGGCCATCAGCGAATTCACCGCCACCAGGCCGGAGATCTTGTCCAGCGTTTGCGCGCTCATCACGTTGAAGCCAAACCAGCCCACGCAGAGAATCCAGGCGCCCAGCGCCAGGAAGGGGATGTTCGATGGCGGATGGGCGCTGAGGCTGCCGTCCTTGCGGTAGCGGTTGCTGCGCGCACCTAGCAGCAGCACGGCCGGCAGCGCCAGCCAGCCGCCCAGGGCGTGCACCACGACGGAGCCGGCAAAGTCATGGAACTCGGCGCCGGTGGTGGCTTTCAGCCAGGCCTGCACGCCGAAATGCTGGTTCCAGGCAATGCCTTCATAGAAGGGGTAGACAAAGCCGACGATGACCGAGGTAGCGATCAGCTGCGGCCAGAAGCGCGCCCGCTCGGCGATGCCGCCGGAGATGATGGCCGGAATGGCGGCTGCGAAGGTCAGCAGGAAGAAGAACTTCACCAGCTCGTAGCCATTGCGCGCGGCCAACTGCTCGGCGCCGATGAAAAACGAGGTGCCATAAGCCACGGCGTAGCCCACCACGAAATACGCCACGGTGGATACCGAGAAGTCCACCATGATCTTGACCAGTGCATTGACCTGGTTCTTCTTGCGAACCGTACCGAGTTCTAAAAATGCGAAACCGGCGTGCATGGCCAGGACCATGATGCCGCCGAGCAGAATGAACAAGGCGTCTGCGCCCTGTTTTAGTGCTTCCATAGCTTCCTCAAGAGATGAATTGTTTTGTTTTGGTGCGCCAGAGCCGAATTGCACAGGCATGCGCCAAAACAAAGCAAGAACCGCACCATATATGTGCGAGTGCGCCATGCTGCTGGAATCTATGGTTTTGAATTGCTATGTTTTATATAGCTTGTGGCGTAGTTCTTGTATGCGCTAGAGCATCTTTTTGTATATATTCTCAAGGGACGCATGGCAGGCGCGGTAGGCGCCACCTCGGTGCATGGGGCCGGCTTAGGCGGCGAGCTTCAGCGCGGCCAGGGTGCGCAGCAGGGCGCGGTTCACGTCCTCCAGCGGCATGCCCAGCTGGTGGCAGAGCGCCCGGGTGGCGGTGCCGTGGCCGTTTTCCAGTGCGCAGGCAATCTGCAGCAGGGGCGCGTAGGGGCCACTGCCGTGCAGCGTGGCCGCGTAGATGCGGCTGGACAGCGGCACCCGGTGCAGCGCCGTGCCCAGGGGCTCGCCCATCAGCACGTCAATTTGCGAGAACAGGCCGCAGAGGTAGATCTCGCGGCTGAGCTCTTGCTCGGCGCCAGCGTGCATCAGGTGCTCCATCAGCTTGGCGCGCAGCACGATGGAGGCTTTGACCGGCCGCAGATTCGGGTCGCTGGAGGCGCCGGGCAAGATTTCATACAACCAGCGGCGCAGCGCCTGCAGGCCCAGCATCATCAGGCCGTGGCGCACCGATTCGATGGTGTTGCGCAGGCCCACAGAGGCCGAGTTGGCATAGGCCAGAAAGCGGAAGGTGAGTATGGGCTCGGCGCACAGCAGGGACTCAATGTGCTCGGTGCTGCGGTCTTCGTCCACGGCGCGGATCATTTGCAGCACGGCCTGGCGGTCCGGGCCGGTGGCCTTGTGCTGCAGGGCGTAGAGGATGTCTTCGTCCGGCCAGCCCAGCAGCGCGGCGGCGTTTTGCTGGTCCAGGCAATGCTCCATCAGCAGGCGGCTGGCAATGCCTTCGTACATTTGGCCAGCCTGCACCGGGCTGTGCAGCGCGCCTTGGGCACCGGCCCGCTTGCGCGCTGCGGTTTGCAAGGCGCTCAGCGCGGCCTGGGGCGACAGGTAGAGCAGGTGGGTGAAAAAGCAGCGCTCTAGCGCGCCACCGGGCAGCAGATCGGCCTCGCCGCGCCACACCATGCGCAGGCCGCGCCGGTGCGCGCGCTGCACGCGGTCGCTGATGGCGGGGGCTTGTAGCCAGTCGCCGCGCACTTCTATCCAGTGCCGGCTGCCGCTGGCCTGGTCCAGCAGGTCGCGCAGTAGCTCGGGTGACTTGGGGGAGAGGAGCCAGGGTGGGGTGCTCGCGTCGCCCTGTTCCTGCAGGGCGGCGAGCAGGTGGGCGGCATCTACGGCGGTGTCGGGCCGTGTTTCTATGAACAATTGCACCGCCGATAGCGCGCGGCGCCGGTCCCACAGTGGCCGGTATCCCAGGCTGACGCTGCCCAGCACGGTGGCGTTCATGGCATAAGGCTCAGCTGATGTAGTTGAACAGTGACAGCTTTTGTATCGATGCGTAGGACTGCAGGGCGGCCTGGTAGGCGGTTTGCTGGTTCTTCTGGTCGGCCACGGCGGCGTACATGTCGATGTCTTCCGCGTTAGAGCGGTCACTCTCGGCCTGTGTGGACTTGAGGGTTTGCGCGTCGGTGATGCGGTCGGCCCGGTTCAGCAGGTCGCCCGCGTGGCCACGGCTGGCGCTGATCTTGGCCAGGCTGTTGTCGATCTGTGCCAGGGAGATGGCCTGTTCCTGGTTGAAATTGGCGTCGGTGCTCTTGGCGCCGGTGGTGGTGGTGACGCCCGCTGGGTTCTTGGCATACATGGAGTCGATGGTGCGGTCCAGCACGCTGAAGATGCTGGGCCGGTTGGCCAGCACATTGGCGTTGACGTCCAGCGTGTCGCCGTTGCCTGGCGCACCGCGCACCACCATGGAGATGCCGCCCATGGTGATGGCCTGGCCGGCCGTGTAGGTCTGGGCCGCCGAGGTTGTGGCCGTGGTGTTATTGGTCACCGTGTAGGTGGTGGCGCCAGTGGCAGGGGGCACGGGGGCGGTGAAGTTGATGGTGTAGTCGGTGCCCTGGGCGGCCGTCAGAGTGGCGTCCACCACGGTGCCCACATCGGAAAACGCGGTACCGGTATTGGTGCTGCCCAAGCTGATGTTGAACACACCATTGCCCTGCGGTACGTCCATCCAGGTCGCGCGGCCATCCAGCGCGTAGGGGATGGCGACCGTGGTGGCCGAGGTCTGGCCTGGCAGTCCGTTGAAGCTGTAGTCAGGGTCTGGTACCACGCCATCGGCGCTGGTCTGGAACGGTGTGGCCGCACTGCCCAGGCCGTTGAATAGTGGCATGCCGTTGCTGTCCTTGGTGTTGGCCAGGGTCAGCAGTTCGTCCCGGATGCTGGTCAGTTGGTTGGCGATGGTTACTCGTTCGGCCGGGCTGTTGGCACCGTTGCCTGCCTGTGCCACCAGGTCTCGGAAGGAGGTGAGCAGGTTGCTGGCTTTACCCAGGGTGGACTCTGCCTGGCTGATAGAGCTGACCTGGTTGTTCAGGGCGCGGGCTTCCGTCTTGATACGTTCAATGCGGGTGGTGGCGCGCTCGGCCTGGCCGGCCCCGGTGGGGTCGTCGCTGGCGCGCAAGATCTTCTTGCCGGAGGTCACATTTTCTTGCAGCGACGAGAGCTGGGCATAGCGGCTGCTCAGGTTGCGCAATGCCTGGTCGTAGCCGTTGGCTGAGCCCAGACGGGTGAAGCTGTTGCTCATCTAACTCTCCTCGGGTATCAATGGCCAATGCTTTGCAGCATGCTGTCGAAAATGCTTTGCGAGATCTGGATCATCTTGGCCGATGCCTGGTAGGCCTGCTGGTATTGCAGCAGGCGAGCGGCTTCTTCGTCCAGGTTGACGCCGGAAACCCCGGTGCGCGATGTCTCCAGGTTGTCGGAGATCGATTTGGATACGTCGGCGGTGTACTGCACGCTTTGCACCTTGACGCCGACCTGCGACATCAGCGCGGCATAGCCGTCGGACAGCTTGGCGCCGTCGAACAGTTGTATGTCACGCAGGCCCATCAAGGCGCCTGCATTGCCTGCGTTGAGCTGGGCGAAGCTGGTGTTGGCCGGGCCCAGGGTCACAGTGTCGCCAGCTTGGGCCACGCCTGCCATGGTCAGCGACCAACCATTGGCGGGGTTCGTGGTGTCGGCGGGAATGGCCGTGCCTGGGCTGTAGGTAAATGTGCCGGCCACGTCCGAGCGGGTGTATGTGTTGGTGCCAGTGAAGGTCAGCGTAACGGCCGCCGGTATGGGCACAGACTTGGCCGTCAGGTTGCCGACCGACAGGCTGCCGGTATTGGTGGTGCCCATGCTGGCCTGCACCGGGCTGGACACGGCCAGCTGGCGGGGCGATGAGAAGGCGGCCGTGATCTTGGCTGCGGCGGTGTTGTACGGCTGCACCAAGAAGCTGTCGCCGGCGTTGGCGGTACCACCCATGGTCAGCATCAGGCCGTCATAGCTGCCGGTGGTGGCGTCGGGGGTGATGACGGTGTTGTCGGACTTGCGCGTTACCGTGAAGGTGCTGCTGGAGCTGTAGGTCACCAGGTAATCGGAGGCTTGCAGCTTGGCGACGTTGGCCGGGTCCACCGCAACGGCAACCGTGCCGCTGCCGGTGTTGGCAGGGGCACCTGCGCCATTCGCCATGACGACCGGGCTAAACAGATTGCCGCCGGGATTTCCGTCCAGGTCCAGACCCAGCTTGTGCTGCGCGTTGGCGACGGTGGTGATGCTGACGGCCAAGCGCCCGAGCAGGTTCTTGCCCTCGGCCAGGTCGGAGTTCTGAAATTTCAGCAGGCCGGCGATTTCGCCGCCACCCATCATGTTCTCGTCCAACACCACGCTGGAATTGCCGCGCACGATGGTGACCTGGCTGCGTGAAGCGTCCTGTGGATCGGCCTGCACCTTCAACGCGGCAGCGGTCGTTGCAAGCACCAGCGGCTGGCTACCAGAGGCCAGCACCGTGACGGTGCCATCGTCGGCCTCAATCTGGCTGGTTTGCACGTACTGGTTGAGTTGGTTGATCAGGTTGTCGCGTTTGTCCAGCAAGTCGTTGGGCGACTGCCCCGTTCCTTTGGCGCGCTGGATCTGCCCATTGACGGCGGCGATATTGGTGGTCAGCGTGTTGATCTGCGTGACTTTGTCCTGCAGCTCGGTGGTCAGGCCGCTCTGGATATTGTCCAGCTGCGATGCTGCGTCGTTGAAGCGGGCGGCGGCTTCGTTGGTGCGACTCAGCACCACGGTGCGCGCGGTCAGGTCGGTCGGGGCGCTGGATACGTCAGAGTACGCGTTCAGCATGTCATTGACCGCCGCGCCTAGTCCATTCTTGCCGCCGGTAAAGACGTTTTCCATCAGCAGCAGCTTGTTGGCGCGGGACACGTCCGATGTGGTGACCGACTTGGACAGGGCCGCTTGCCGCGTAAGGTATTCGTCGTGGTTACGTTGGATGGTCGCCAGGTCTACACCCTGGCCGATATAGCCACCACCCGTGAACTGGCCTTCGACCGTCTTCAGTACGACGGACTGGCGCGAATAGCCAACCGTATTGGCGTTGGAGATGTTGTTGCCAATGGTTTGCAACGCGGTTGCATTGACCACCAGCGCACGCGCCCCGAGATTGAGAAGGTCAGCCATGGTGCTCTCTTATGCGTAGGCCCGGCGCAGCTGCTGCGTGGTGCTGATGGCCCGGTTCAGCTTGGCGGCATAGTCGGGATCGGTGGCATAGCCGGCACGCTTGAGTTCGGTGGCATAGGCCTGGGCTGAGCCGGTTTGCTGGCGAGCCTGGGCGTAGCGTGGGTTGTCGTTGATGAGCTTGGCGTAGTCGCGGAACGAATCTTGGTACGAGTCGTAGGCGCGGAACTTGGCCTTGACCTTGCGCACCTCGCCGTTCACGACCTCGGTGGTGGTGACGGTGGCGGTCTTTCCGGTCCAACCCGCGCCGGCCTTGATGCCGAACAGGTTGAATGAGGTGCTGCCGTCGGCGTTCTTGATTTCATGTTTGCCCCAGCCGGTTTCATGGCCGGCCTGGCCCAGCATGTAGCTGGCGGGGATGCCGGTAGCCTGCTCCACCACAGAGGCGGCAGTGTTGTGCTTTTCCACAAACTCGGTTTGGCTGATGGTGGCCGGCTTGGCAGGAGCGGGGCTGGGTGCGGGGCCCATCTTGAGTCCTGAGCTGTCGTCGGGCACGGTCTGGCGTGACAGCTGGCGTTCAATGGCCGCCGAGATGCCGCCGGGTTGGCCAGACATCATGACCGAAAACTGCTGGTCCAGCAGGTCGGTGCCAAGGCTTTCGCCGGCGCTGTCCATCATGCCGGACTTGGTGGTCGCCTCGCGCATGCTTTTGATCAGCTCGCGCATGAACAGGGATTCCAGCTGCTTGGCGGTTTCCTTAATGGCGGCCGGGCTGTCTTTGCCGGCCTGCAGTTTCAGCGCGTTCAGCGACTTTGCGTCTGCAGCGAGCGAGTTGGTTGCGACGGAAGATGTCTGCTGGATGGACATATCAACCTTTCATCGTCTTAAACGCGGCCAAGCCAGGGGGCTGCCATATGGGTCATATAACCTCCAGCTCGGCATTCAATGCGCCTGCGGCCTTGATGGCTTGCAGGATGGCCAGCAGGTCCTGCGGTGTTGCACCCAGGGCGTTCAGGGCGCGCACCACGTCCGCCAGCTGGGGAGAGGGCGGCACCTGGATCAAGATGCCGGGCTCCTGCTTGATCTGGATATTGCTCTTTTCTGTGACCACGGTCTGGCCTTGGGACAGCGGGTTGGGCTGGCTAACCGACGGCGTGGTGCTGATGCTGATGGACAGGTTGCCGTGGGCGATGGCGCAAGGGCCGAGCGTGACGGACTGGTTCAGCACGATAGAACCGGTGCGCGAATTGATGACCACCTTGGCGGCTGGTGCAGAGGCTTCCAGCGGCAGTTCTTCCAGGTCGGCCAGGAAGTTGACGCGGGAGTTCGGGTCGTTGGGGGCTCGCACTTTGATGGTGCGACCATCCAGTGCATTCGCCAGGCCACGGCCCAGTTTGTTGTTGATGGCTTCGGCGACCCGGCGCGCGGTCTGGAAGTCGGAGGAGTTCAGCCCCAGCGTGATGAAGTCACCGTCTTGCAAGGGTGTCGGAACGCTGCGTTCTACCTGCGCGCCTTCGGGGATGCGGCCCGCGCTGAGGTGGTTGATCTGCACCTTGCTGCCGCCAGCGGCTGCGCCAGCGCCGGCCACCACCATATTGCCCTGGGCCATAGCGTAGATTTCACCGTCTGCGCCGCGCAGTGGGGTGGCAATCAGCAAGCCACCCTTGAGCGACTTGGCATTGCCCATCGAGGCGACGTTGATGTCAATTTTCTGGCCTGGCTGGGCGAATGCGGGCAACTGGGCAGTGACGATGACCGCTGCCACGTTCTTCAGCTGCAGCGACGAAGCCTGGCTGGCGGGTAGCGTGATGCCCATTTGCTGCAGATAGCTGCCCAGACTCTGGGAGGTGTAGGGCATTTGGGTGGTTTGGTCGCCGGTGCCATCCAAGCCCACCACCAGGCCGTAGCCGGTCAACTGGTTGCTACGTACGCCTTGTATTTCGGCCAGTTCCTTGATGCGCAAAGCCTGGGCCGGCAGGGCTGCCAGCATGCCGACGGCCATGCACAGCACTGACATCCATGTCGAAACACGGCGTGCTGGCTGACGGCGGAGGAAATGCATGGCGAACAACCTGTTCTACAGAGTGGTTCGGCCGATTTGGCTAAACCTTTAGCACTATTTTCCGGCGCATCAGAAAGGCAGAACGTTCAAAAAGAACCGGGACAACCAGCCTAATGCCTGGGCTTCGCCCTGCGCACCACGGCCCTTGGATTCAATGCGCGTATTCGCAACGGCCGAAGAGCTGACGATGCTGCCAGGCTGGACGGCGCGGGGGTCCACCGTGCCTGTGAAGCGCAGCACGTCCACGTTTTCGTTGACGCCGATCTGCTTTTCACCCGCCACGACCAGGTGCCCGTTGGGCAGGACCTGGACCACGGTAGCGGTAATGGAGCCGGTAAAGGTGTTGGCGCTGCTGGTGCCGCCCTTGCCAGAGAACGCGTTGGATGAATTTGCGCCTACGCCCAGTTTGCCCAGCATGCCGGTGCCGGTGAAGGGTAGGGCCGTCACGCTCGATGCTAGGGCGTCTTTGCGGTCGATGGTCGAGGTGGAGGTTTGGCTGGCTGTGACGTTTTCGACGATCTGAATGGTCAAGGTGTCACCCACCATACGGGGGCGCCGGTCTTCGAATCCGGGCCGGTAGCGGTTGGAGGAAAACAGGCTGCCCGTGGCGGGGCCGTTCGACTCCTGCGACATGTCGGGAATGGCGCGAGGTGTGGTTGCTTCGGAGAAGTCGACCTTGGGCGAGTTGTGTATGGTTGCGCAGCCGGTGCAGAGTAGGCCGAGTGCGAAAGCGGCAGTCAAGTGGATACGCATGGTGAAACTCCTCGCGTAGTTCTAGAGCTGTGCCAGCTTTTGCAGCATCTGGTCGGAGGTTTGCACGGCTTTTGAGTTCATCTCATAGGCGCGCTGGGTCTGGATCATGGTGACCAGTTCTTGCACCATGTTCACGTTCGAGCTTTCGACGAAGCCTTGCTTGATCACGCCCATGCCGCTGACGCCGGGGGTGCCGGTGGTGGGTTGGCCCGAGGCGGCGGTTTCGACGTACAGATTGCCGCCCTTGGGCTCCAGGCCGGCCGGGTTGATGAAGTTGGCCATGGTGATATTGCCCGCTGGCTGGGGCGTTGCATTGCCTGCCAGCATGACGGAGACGGAGCCGTCGGTGCTGATGGTGACGCTTTGGGCGTTCACCGGAATGGTGACGCCGCTGGCTACGGTCAGGCCTTCGGCTGTGACCAGGCGACCTTGCGAATCCACTTGGAAGGAGCCATCGCGGGTATAGCCTATGGTGCCATCCGATTGGTTGACCTGGAAGAAGCCGTTGCCGTTGATCGCGACGTCCAGGGTGTTGCCGGTTTGTTGCAGGCTGCCCTGAGCGAACGAGCGGGTAGTGGACACCGTGCGCACACCCAGGCCTAGGTGCAGGCCCGTGGGAAGCTGGTTTTGTTCCGTGCTGTTGGCGCCGACCTGGCGTAGGTTCTGGTAAATCAGATCCTCAAAAACCGCGTTGGCACGTTTGTAGCCCGTGGTCGAGGAGTTGGCCAGATTGTGCGAGATGACGTCCAGCTGGGTTTGCTGGGCTTCCATGCCGGTCTTGGCGATCCACAGGGAGTTGATCATGGCAGTTCTTTCTCTTTAGCGGGCGTTTCAGCCCTGTACGTTCAGCAGCTGGCTGGCGCTTTTGTCGTTGGTCTCGGCGGTTTGCAGCAGGCGCATCTGGGTTTCGAACTGGCGTGCCACTTGGATCATGCCGACCATGGTTTCCACGGCATTGACGTTGGAGCCTTCTATGGCGCCGGCCAGCAGCTTGGCCGTGCCATCCTGGGGCAGGGGGTCGCCGGAAGTGGCGCGAAACAGGCCGTCGTCGCCTCGTTTGAGCGGATCGTCGGTGGTTGGGGTCACCATCTTCAGGCGACCCAAGTTGGTGGGGGCTTGACCGGCCACCTTGGCACTGATGTTGCCGTCGCTGCCCAGGGTAATTTCTGCCCCATTGGGTACGTCGATAGGGCCGCCGCCGTCGGACAACACGGGCAGGCCGGTTGGCGTGACCAGGGTACTGGTGGGGGATATTTCAAACACGCCGGAACGGGTGTAGGCCTCGGTGCCGTCCAGGCCTTGTACGGCGAACCAGGCATTGCCCTGGGCCATGGCATCCAGATTGCGGCCGGTGCGCTGTACCGGGCCAGGTAGCTCCGAGTGGCCGGTGGTGGTTTCCAGTGCAAAGACGCGGGTGCTGGAGCCGGGGCCGTTCAAGGGTACCGAGCGGAATGCTGCCAGCTCTGCCCGAAAGCCGTTGGTGGACACGTTGGCCAGGTTGTTGGCCAGCACCGCTTGTCGGTTCGACGCGGTGTTGGCACCTGTCATCGCGGTGTAAATGATGTGGTCCATGGCGGGGCGTCCTCAGGCTGGCCAGCTTATTAGCGCAGGTTCACCAAGGTGGACATCACCTGGTCCTGGGTCTTGATGGTTTGTGCATTGGCCTGGTAGGCGCGCTGGGCGGTCATCATGTTGACCAGTTCCTTGGTCAGGTCCACGTTGGAGTCTTCCAGGGCGCCGGCACGCAGAGAGCCCAGGTTGCCGCTGCCGGGTACACCTTTGGCCGATGGGTCACCGCTGGACGGTGTGGCACGCCAGAAATTGCTGCCAATCGGTGCCAGGCCCTGCACATTCGTAAAGGTGGCCAGCTGGATTTGTCCAGCAGCCAGTGCCTTGCCATTGGAGTAGGTGCCCTGAACGATACCGCTCGTGTCGATGGTGATGGCGGTCAGCGTGCCGGGAGCCTGGCCGTTCTGGGTGGCAGTATTCACGGCGAATTTTGAGCCGTATTGGGTGGACCCATTGACATCCAGTGTGGCCGTCACCGTGCCGCCGGTGGCCGTTGGCAGCGTGAGGCTGGTCAGACTGGGTGAGATCGGGTTGCCGTTAACGTCATAGGTCAAGGTACCTTGTTTGGTCACTGTGCCACCGTTTACGCTGGCGTAGACGTCCCAGGTGTTGGCTGCGGTTTTGGTGAAATACATGCTCACCGGTATTTCCGCACCTTGGGCGTTGTAGGTGGTGATGGACGTGCCATAGGTTTGCAGCACTGGCACCAGCGCGGCGGGCGGTGGGCCACCGGTGGCCACGGCGGCGGATGCATCCAGGTTGAAGCCCAGTGTGATCGCCGATGTGGCGACTGCTGGGATTTCGCCGCCGGTGGGCAGTGTCAATGGGCCTATGGCGCCGCCGGTCGGAATGGTGCCGTCGGCGGCTGCGGTGAGTCCCAGAAGGTGGGCGCCATCATTGGTGATGATCTCACCGGATTTATTCAGCTTGAATGCGCCGTCCCGGCCATATGCCGTGCTGCCGTCGGTCAGTTGCAGCTGGAAGAAGCCGTTGCCGTTGATGGCTACGTCCAGCGAGTTGCCGGTGACGCTGATGTTGCCCTGGGTGAATTGCTGTGAGATGGTCTGCACTTCGACTCCGAGGCCCTTGCTCACACCGCCGGTACTACCCAAGGAAGAGGCGTACAGCTCCGCAAATTCGGCGCGCGAGGCTTTCATGCCGGTGGTGTTGGCGTTGGCGATGTTGTGGCCAATCACGTCCAGGTTTTGGCTGGAGGCGTTCAAGCCGGAAAGGCCTTGTTGAAAGCTCATGGAGTGCTCCTGAAAGTACGGTGAGAGAGGGGCTGGATTTACAGAATGGCTTTGACGTTGGCGTATGCCACCGACGATCCGTTCTGCAGCTGCAGATTCAGAACGTTGTTGTCGTTGCTGACGGCCACCACCTTGTTGCGTTGCAGTGAGGTTGTGGTCACGGCGGTTCCGCCATTGGTGGCCGTGACCTTGAAGCTCAGGTCGCCGGAGCCTGTGTAGGCCGAGGCATCCCATGTGAAGGCTTGGCGACCCTTTTCTTGGGCGCCCAGGTTGACGGTTCCCAGCACGGTTCCGCCGGCGGTGCTGACTTGCACCTTCACCGCATCGGCGTTAGCGCTCAGATCGAACGAGCCTTTGCCAACGCCATCTACGATATCCAGTGTGGAGCCTTCGGTGAGTACGTCATGGCCGATGGTGGCGCTGCCCTGTAGGGATTGCAGCGCCGCGATTTGCGTAGCCATGCTTTTCATGGTGTCGTTCAGCGTCTGTATGCCCGACACGGTGTTGATCTGCGCCAGTTGACTGGTCATCTGCGCGTTGTCCATGGGGTTCATGGGATCCTGGTTGTTCAGCTGGGCGACCAGAAGTTTCAGGAACCGGTCTTCGGAAGCAGCTGCCGTCGTGCTGTTGCTGCTGGACGTGGATGTTCCTGCGATGGAGCTGCTGACGGAGTTGATGGCGGAGTAATCCATGGCAGGGCTTCCTGAAAAAAATTATTGACCCATCTGCAGTGTTTTGAGCAGCAGGGTTTTGGCCGTGTTCATGACTTCGACGTTGTTCTGGTACGAGCGTGAAGCGGAAATCATGTTCACCATTTCGTCCACAGCGTTCACGTTGGAGTGGGTGACATAGCCGTCTGCGTCGGCCAAGGGGCTGGTCGGGTCCAGCACCTTGCGACCGGGTTGTTGGCTTTCCGTAATCTCTTTTACCTTGACGCCCGCAGCGCTTTCGGCGCCCATCAGCGTGGTTTGGAACACCACCTGGCGCGCTTTGTACGGCTGCTGGTCTGGCCCGGCCACTGCGTCCACGTTGGCCAGATTACTGGCCACCACGTTAAGGCGCTGTGACTGTGCGCTGATGGCGCTGCCAGAGACATTGAATATGGAAAACATGGACATGCGTCACTCCTTGAGGGCGGCCTGGGCTTATTGCCCCGTGATGGCGCTGAGCATGGTTTTGGCCTGCCCGTTGATGAAGCGCAGCGTGGCTTCGTAACGAACCGAGTTGTCTACAAAGTTGGCCCGTTCGCGGTCCAGATCTACTGTGTTGTTGTCAAGGTTAGGTTGACTTTGCACGCTGTAGCCAAGTTTCTGACCTCCACCAATGGTGCTGTCGCTCAACTCCGGCATGCTCATGTGCCTGGCGTCGGTTTTGCTGCCCGCAACCAAACCGGGGCTGGATGTGGCTGCTTCCATGGCGTCTTTGAACTTGAAGTCGCGCGCCACATAGCCGGGTGTGTCTACGTTGGCGATATTGCTGGCGATGGCGCGCTGGCGCTCAGCGCGCAGCACCAATGCCTTGCTCTGGAAATCAAGCCCACCCACCATTTTGTCCAACATGCGACACCTCGCGTTTTCGCTAGTTCGAGACATCCGGTGCCATCCCGGCTCTCGCGTTGGGCAAATTATTAAAAAACTTGAGCTTTTTGAGCCCTGGAAGAAGCGGGTGATTTCTGCCCAGTTCCCGGCTTTGTCTAGGAGTGTGTTTGCCTATAGTTCCGCAAGTTGCGGACCGAATCAGCGTGGTTTTCCGCGTGAGACCAGTCGGGGCATGGAGGTGTTATGCAGTTTCTTTCTTCCCTCAGGGGCGTGCGCCGTGGCGCCGGCGTCGCTTTGGTGGCCTTGTTGTTGTCCACAGGGGCCGAAGCCCAGGTGGAGTCAGAAGCGCTGACCCTGGGGCAGCGCTGGGTGGAGTCGGCCGTCGCCCAAGTGCCAAGCGATGTGCCCGGGGGCGGTGCGCCGTTACGCATGGAAGTGGTGGTGGGCGCGCTGGACACACGCTTGCGTTTGGCGCCGTGCGCCAAGGTTGAGCCTTACATTCCTGCTGGTACCCGCTTGTGGGGGAAAAGCCGCATAGGTCTGCGCTGCGTGGACGGCGCGGCACGCTGGAATGTCTTTTTGCCTGTAACGGTGAAGGCTTTCGGCCCGGCCTGGATAGCTAAATCGAATGTCAATGCAGGCGCCGTGCTGACGATGGCAGACGCCATGGCCGCGGAAGTGGACTGGGCGGATGATGTTTCGCCGGTTGTAGCCCTGCCGGAGCAGTGGGTGGGGCAGATCGCAACGCGCTCCTGGGGTGCCGGGCAGGCAATACGCCAATCTATGCTGAGGCCAGCCCAGGTGTTCCAGGCTGGGACGCAGATCCGGGTTGTGGCCCAGGGCACGGGTTTTCAGGTAACTTCGGATGGCCAGGCCATGACGGCAGGTGTGGTGGGCCAGGTCGCACGGGTGCGCATGGATAGCGGGCGTGTCATGTCTGGAATGGTGCTGGATGCCCGTACCGTCCGGATTGAAATGTAACAAGATCAGCTTTTTTACGCCAACGACTGTTTTTAGGGCTAAAGATTATGCGGATTCTGCCGAAACCATTGCTACGATGCTTCACGTTTGAGGCGGTTGGAGAGTGTGATGAAAATTGGAACAGGACAAGAGCTACCGGGAGCGGTTGGTTCTGCCAGCCTCAAAAAGGCCGAGCAGGACAAAAGCGCTGCGCCCGCCAGCATTGCGCAGCAGAGCGCCCAGACGGCGCCCTCGACAGGCGCCTCCGTGTCCGTTTCCACCTTGGCTCGCACCCTGGAAACAGCCGACCGGGGCGTCAGCTCCGACTTCGACAGCAAGAAGGTGGCCGAGCTGCGAGCTGCCATCAAGGACGGTACCTTCAAGGTCAATCCGGAGGCAATTGCCGGCAAATTGCTTTCCAACGCCCAGGAAATGCTGAGCGTCACCTCCAAGTAAGCGCATATTTGCTGTCTTCTCACCTGGGGCAATAGCCATGTTTGCATCCCGTTTGGAAAACAGTTTGTCCCAGGTTGAGCAGTTGCTGGGAGATGTTTCTGCCGCACTGCTGTCTGGCGAACCCCTGGTTTTGGAGTCCACCAGCTCTGCCTTGAGACAGGCTGTGGCGGGGTTGTCTGGTTTGTTGCAAGGTCCTGCGGCTTCAGCCCGACTAGACCAGGCGCTGCGCCAACGGCTGGAGCGGGTCTCGCTTACGCTGTCCCAGCAGCGCTCTAATTTATTGCGACGGGCTGTCGTGGTGGACCGGGCTCTGGCTGCGGTGTTGCCCCAGGCTGCACAAGCGCAGACCTACGGCAACGGCGCAAAGACATCGACTTATCGAGGCGGTGCGGCCCGCATATACGCGGCCATGGCGACCTGAGTGCTTCTTGACCCCGACAAAAAAGCCGCCCTGATGGAGCGGCTTTTTTCATGGAACCCACAGATAGCAAGCTCTAATGGCTGCGCATTTTGGCCCGCAGTCGGGCAATTGACTGGCTGTGCAGCTGGCAAACGCGAGACTCCGTGATCTCCAGCACCGCAGCGATTTCCTTCAAATTCAGATCGCTTTCGTAATACATGCTCATGATGTATTGCTCGCGTTCTGGCAGTGTCTTGATGGCTTCTACCAGCGATTCGCGCAGTCGGTGATCACGCAACAAGTGCAAGGGGTCTGCCGTCTCATCTGCCACGTGGCGGTCTAGGAAGCCGGCTTCGTCGTCCCCCCCGCCCGTCATATCTTCCAGGTAGATCAGTTGGGTGCCCCGCACCTTGCCCAGCAGGCTCTGGTATTCGGGTAGCGAGAGTTCTAGCTCGGCCGCAATTTCGGATTCCATGGGTCCACGCCCCAGCTTTTGCTCCAGCTTTTGAACTGCCCGTTCAATGTCTTTTTGACTTTTGCGAGAGCCGCGGGACATCCAGTCGCTATCGCGGAGTTCATCAATCATGGCGCCGCGTATACGCTGCGTGGCAAAGGTCTCAAACTGCACGCCCTGGGCGACTTCGTAGCGTGTCAATGCCTCCGACAAGCCGATCATGCCAACCTGTATCAGGTCGTCGAGTTCGATATTCGGTGGCAGCTTGGCAATCATGTGGTGCGCCAGCCGCCGAACCAGGGGCACGTACTGGCGAATCATGTGTTCGCGGTCCATGTGACCTTTGGCCGTATACATCAGCGGGCCCCCATGACGGAGATGCCTGAAACCCATGTTTTGTGGTGCGTTGCCGTGGACGTACCTTGTACGACCGGGGCGGCATTGGCCATGAGGCGCAGCACGAGGCTGCGGGCATCGTCCCACACGGGTTTGTGCTGCTGGAAGGAGCGCACCGTCATGAACTCGGTATTGCAGCCCAGGTATATCCGAGCGCATTTTTGCAGCACCCGGCCCGTGGTTCTTGCCAGGTTTTCTGCGCGTTGTATGGGAGAGGTTATGACCGGCACAATAATGGGTAACAGCCGCGCTTGCAGCAACAGATTCTTGATATTTTTATAGGCTTCCAGCACTGATTCTCGCAGTGATGTGACCGCCAAAAGGGGGCGCACCTCGCTATTTATCAGTAGCGAGGTCAACAAGGGAGCACTCCCGTAGAGTACGACGACGTCGCAGTTGCGAAACAAGTGGCCCAATGGCTGCAAAGGCATGGGGTGGTCCTGGCTGGCAAGCTGTGCCAGGCGACTCAACCCTCGCCGGGCTGGCACGATGTGCAGCGGCATCACGGGAGCCGGTGCGTCCTCTAGCCAGTGTGCGCTATCCAGTAGGTTCTGTAAACCGGGGTTGTCGTCCGACTCCTGGGTCGTGGCGTCCAGCACGGTCACGCGGTATTGCAACTCTTGTAAAGCGCCACAAACTTGCCACAGAAGTGGCAGTTCGGTGGACACATCTCCCTGGCTGACCATGGCGATCACGCTCCAAGCGGCTTTGGGTATCCATCGCCGTAAGCTTTCGCCTTGGTCGGCGCAGGATTCAAGCATGTACCCGTTCCTTGCGGTCAGGTTCGGGCTGGCCGGGCGAGAAGAAGAAGTTCAGGTCCAGCGCCTTGGGGTCGAATGCCGATTTGCTTGACGAGCGCATGGATGCGCGCACCAGCTTTTTGGCGTCGGCGGCTTCCCAGTCTTCTGGCACGCGTTGGCCGTTGCACACACCGCGCAGCACCAACTGGTGGCGGATGATGGCGTCCAGCGCAGGGCCCAATTTGGCGGCTTCGTCTACCTTGGACAGAATGGCTTGCTGTATTCCACGGGTCTTGAAGGAGGTGAGCACCTCGTCCAGCGTGTCTCCATGGCCGCCGGCGTTCACCACCAGCAGGCGGTTCACGCCTGGCAGATCCAGTACGTCCAGCATGTCACGCTTGCGTGGGTCTCTGGGGGCCAACCCCGTGGTATCGATAAGCACCATTTTCTTGTTGCTCAGCAAACCAAGCAGATCCTGCAAGGCGGCGCGGTCATGGGCCAGGTGGGCTACTACGCCCAGCATGCGCCCGTAAGCCCGCAATTGCTCATGGGCGGCGATCCGGTAGGTGTCGAGGGTGATCAGCCCAACGCTATTGGTGCCGTACATGCGCACGCATTGCGCTGCGAGCTTGGCTGCGGTGGTGGTTTTGCCCACACCTGTGGCGCCCACCAGTGCATAGACGCCACCTTCCTGCACCATGGACTGGGCACCTGCGTCGGTGTGCAAATTGCGCTCCAGTACATCCATCAACCAGCGAACGGCCTCTGCTGCGGTGGCTTCTTCGGGCAGGCGCTCAATAACGGCCCGCGCCAAGGTGGGGGAGTAGCCCGCCCGGATGAGCTTGAGCATCAGGTTCGACTGGATCGGATCGCTGTTGGCCTTGCCTAACCAGGCCATGGTGTTGAAGCGCTCTTCAATAAGGTCTTTCATGGACTGCAGCTCGTCCACGATACCTTTGGAGTTAATGACGGCGGATGCCTGGCTTGCTTTGGGTTTGCTAAATCCAGGTGTCGCCAGGGGGAGCGCATGGTTGGCCCGGGGAGGTGGTGCCGCAGGCTTGGGCTTCTCAGTGGGGGTGCGATGGGCTGACTTGGGAGGCAGGCCTTCGTCGTTGGGGCCGCTGACGGTTTCATGGCGGCGGCGCAGCATGCGCTCGCGCACATAGTCTTGGAACGACAGCGTGCTCATCGCCAGCTGTTCTGTGTCTTCCTGCACCGGGATTTGCGCCATGGCCTGCGTTGCGGCGGAGTTGGCTGCGGCCGGCATATTTTGGGCGGGCCGGCCTAAAGACTCTGCCACCTTGTCCAGTGCAGACAAGGCGTCCTCGGCGGTTGCCACCACTTCCACGCCGGTGGGCGTAGGGCGGTTTGACAGTATGAGTGTGCCTTCCCCAAAGACTGCACGGGCCTTGGCCAATGCTTCGCGAGATGTTGCAGCGTGAAAGCGTTGGATGTTCATGTCAGTGCACCTTTAAGAATCGGGCCAATGCGGATGGTGTGTGTTTCGGGGATTTCGCTGTGTGCCAGCACCTGCAAGCGGGGTGCAACGCGGCGCACCAGTCGGGAGATAGCATTGCGGATCTGGTCAGGTACCAGCAGGCAGGCGGGAACGCCCAGCTCTTCCTGCTGCATCGCGACATCGGCCACGTTGCGGGTCAGCAAGTCGGCAACGCCTGGATCCAGCGCCGGCCCGGCTGCGTTGCCCAGGGCCTGCACCAGCATGCGCTCCAGGCCTGGTTCGATGGCGATGACATTGAGCTCGCGGGTGGGGCCGTAGATCTGTTGCACGATGGCCGGCGACAACGCAATGCGTACGCGGCGGGCCAGGTCGGCTGGGTCTTGCGTATTGCCGGCGTGTTCGGCCAGGCATTCGACAATGGTGCGTATATCGCGGATGTGCACAGACTCTTCCAGCAGCAGCTGCAAGACTTTCTGGAACGTGGCGATAGACACCATTTTGGGAACCACCTCTTCGATCAATTTGGGAGCCAGTTTGCTGACATGTTCGACCAGCTGCTGCGTCTCTGTGCGGCTGAGCAACCGTGCCGCCTGCACTTGCATCAAGTGTGACAAATGTGTGGCCATCACGGTTTCCGAATCAACCACGGTAAAACCTGCCATTTGTGCGGCTTCCTTTTGCCGTTCATCGATCCAGTGGGCGGGCAAGCCGAAGGCCGGATCGGTGGTAGCTGTGCCAATCAGCGGCGTGGTGATGCCGCCTGGGTTGATCGCCAGGTGCATGCCGGGGAAGGCTTCGCCTTCTCCTACCACCACACCGCGCAGGGTGATGCGGTACGCGCTGGGCTTGAGCTCCAGGTTGTCGCGGACGTGCACGGGCGGTGGCAAGAAGCCCACCTCCTGGGCAAATTTGCGCCTGACCCCCTTGATGCGGGTCAGCAGGTCGCCGGGGCGGGTTTTATCTACCAGGGTGATGAGTCGATAGCCCAGCTCCAGGCCCAGCAGATCTACCGGCTGCAGGTCGTCCCAGGTGGCTTCGCCGTCGGTGGGCGGCGGACCGACGATTAAGGTCGAGTCCTGCGGAACGGGTCTATGGGCAATGGCCCAGGCCATATAGCCCAGCACGGCGGCTGTCGACAAGAACACGACATGCGGCATATTGGGAATAACGCCTATGAAACCCAAAATGCTAGCGGTGATGCCCAGCACCTTGGGTGATTCGAACAACTGGCCAATGATTTGCTTGCCAATGTCATCGTCCTTGCCGACCCGCGACACCACCATGGCTGCGGCGATGGAGATCAGTAGGCCAGGGATTTGCGCCACTAGCGCATCGCCAACTGCCAGCAAGATGTACGTGTCGGCAGCCTTGGAGGCCGTCAGACCATGCTGCAGCACGCCGATGGTGAAGCCGCCTACGATGTTGATCAGCAAGATCAAAATGCCAGCGATGGCGTCGCCGCGCACAAACTTGGAGGCACCGTCCATGGAGCCGAAGAAATCGGCTTCTTCTCCTACTTCTGCGCGACGGCGCTTAGCTTCCTTCTCGTTGATCAAGCCTGCGTTGAGGTCCGCGTCAACGGCCATTTGTTTGCCGGGCATGGCGTCCAGGGTGAACCGTGCGGACACTTCCGCAATACGCTCGGAGCCCTTGGTCACCACGACAAAGTTGATCACCACCAAGATGGCGAAAACGATCAAACCCACCGCAAAGTTGCCACCGATCAGAAAGTGCCCAAAGGCCTCGATTACCGCGCCGGCTGCGCCTGCGCCGGTATGGCCCTCGAGCAGCACTACACGCGTAGATGCCACGTTAAGCGACAGCCGCATCAATGTGGTGAGCAGCAGTACCGAGGGGAATGCAGCAAAGTCCAATGGCCGGGTCATGTAAGCCGCAACCATCATCACCATCAGTGCCACGGCAATATTGATGGTGAAGAAGGTGTCCAGCAGCCATGCTGGCATGGGCAGCACCATCATGGCAAGAATGGTCACCACCATGATGGGGGCCGAAACCCCTTGCACCAGGGATTTGTTGGTGTTGAACCATTTCTGCAATGACTGGAGTTGCGGGTTCACGTGGTCGCCTCAGCCAAAATGGTCTTGCTCAGCGGGTCCAGATCTGCTGGGACATGGGGCTGGGTGAAGCTGTCCGGCATTTGCCCTTCGCCTCGCATGGCGGCCTTAACCCGGTATACGTATGCCAGGACCTGTGCCACCGCGGTGTACAGGGCGGATGGGATTTCGCCGTCTATCTCTGCGTGTGCGTACAGGGCCCGTGCCAGCATGGGCGATTGCAGCACCGGAATGGAGTGGCTATTGGCTACGTCCCGTATCTTCATGGCCACCAGGTCTGCGCCTTTGGCGATGACCTGCGGTGCTGCCATGGTCTTTTCGTCGTATTTCAGGGCGACAGCAAAGTGGGTCGGGTTCATCACGACGAAATCAGCCTTGGGGACCGCGCTGACGCTGCTGCGCTGGGCGATCTCACGGGCGCGGGCGCGCATTTTGCCTTTCATCTGCGGGTTGCCGTCAGATTGTTTGTGTTCCTCCTTGACTTCCTGGTGCGACATCTTCAGCCGGGACTTCATCAGAAAGGTCTGCAGCGGCACGTCGATCACAGCCACAGCAAAAACGACCAACAACAGCATGCTCATGCCAGAGCTAATCCAGCTGGCCAGTTGCTGGATGGACAGCCTGCTGGGTTGCAGCATCAGCTGTCCCACGGATTCCAGGCTGTCTTTCAGGTACGTCCAGCTCACCGCAATCAGAATCGCGGTAATGACCAGCAGCTTCAGGATGTCCGTGACCTGCTCTTTGGAGAACAGGCGCCCCAGGCCGGAGATCGGATTGAGCCGGTTGAAGTCAGGCATCAGGGGTTTCAGGCTGATGATCCATCCACCCGAGGCGATGGCGCTGCCTATGGCGGCAGCCATGACGATGGCGGCAAATGCGGCGCTGGCGGCCATGCCTATCATGACCATGTCCTGCAGGCGGTCTACCATGCTGCCATTGTTGGCCAGGGTGCTGGCGTTGAACGACAGCTGTTGGGCTATGGCGAGCTGCAAATGCTCCAGCAGCGAGGGGGCGAGTACCAGAACCGCGACTGAACCCGTACCCAGCACGGCCAGGTGCGACAAATCCTTGGAGCGGGATGCCTGTCCGTCCTTGCGCGCTTGCTGTAGCTTGCGTTCGGTCGCGGGTAGGTTTTTGTCTTGACTGGATGAGTCCATGGCAATGGGGTTTTACGAAACCCGATTGTCGGCATCCGGTTTCCCACCTAAAGCCTGATAAGCAGGCTTTAGGTGGCTTAATTGCACGGAGGCGGCTGGGCTTTAGAAGCCCAGGCTGGCCAGCAGGTCATCGACCTGGGACTGGTCCGTCACCACGTCGGTGCGTGATTCGGGATCCACCACTGGTCCTTGCAGCTTTTCCGGTGCTTTGGGTGTGATGAACTGCGCCGCGTGGCTGGGTGCCGTTTGGATCAGTAATTCGATCAACTGCTTTTCAATCACTGCGGTCAAATTCACAACCCGGGCGATCACTTGACCAGTCAGGTCATGAAAGTCTTGGGCCATCATGATTTCGGTCAGATGGCCGTCGATTTCTTTGCTCGCTTTGTCTACGTCGGCTACAAAGTTGTAGACGGCGCCTGTGGCTACTGCGGCAACCGGGTCTTTCACAATCAGTGCGCCCATGCGGCTGGTTTCGGCCGCAATGAAGTCGTGCTGAATTTTGGCCAGATCGACCCGGCTGAGCACCTTTTCCGCAGCTTCACCCGTCAAGCGGGCGATATAAGTGAGGCGGCTTTGGGCGTCGGGCAGTTCCTCGACGCTGTCTTTCAGCTTGTCGGTGTAGCCGAGCTCATTCAATGAGTCGTGCAGCTGACGTGTAAGTAGACCGATTTTTTGGTGCACCTCGGGCTGCATGGCTCCGCCGCCTGCGGGTGGGGCGTCGTGGGCTGTCATGCTGGGATCAATCCATTCTTCTTGAGGATGTGCGTGAGCTTTTCCTCCAGGGTGGCCTTGGTGAACGGTTTCACGATATAGCCTGCCGCGCCACCTTGGGCTGCGGCCACGATATCTTCCTTGCGTGCTTCGGCGGTCACCATCAGAACGGGAAGGTGCTTGAGCTTTTCGTCGCCTTTGATGGACGCGAGGAGCTCAAAGCCATTCATGTTGGGCATGTTGATATCGCTCACCACGAAATCGAAGTGGATGCCGCTGCGCAGTTTTTGCAGGGCGGCGAGGCCGTCTTCAGCTTCTTCAGCGTCAGAGTAGCCGCTCTCTTTCAGCAGGTTTCGCACGATGCGGCGCATGGTGGAGAAGTCATCAACAATAAGAAAACGCAGGTCAGTTGCCACGGGTGACCCTTTCTAGGTGGGGTTTTAAAAAAAGTCGCATGGTTGCAATTCTCGGCATTTTCATGGTTTCTGCACGCCTTGCGATGGCTCTGGAGTGGATGTCATGTCTGTAACCTTCGGCGTTGCACTTGTTACGTCTGTGTCTATTGTCGCATTGCCCATCAGTCTTGCCTCGGCTTCGCGAGTCATGATCGTAATACTGATTCTGCGATTAATGGGGGCTAATGGGTTTTTTGTATCGATAAGGCTGCTGGCGGCCAGGCCCACGACGCGGGCCATTTTTTCGTCTGGCATGCCGGCCGCCACAAGTTCGCGCCGGGATGCATTTGCGCGGTCGGCGGAGAGTTCCCAATTGCTGTAGCCCCGTTCACCGTTGCCATAGGGTGTGCTATCGGTATGGCCGGCCAGGCTGATGCGGTTTTCTACCCCGTTCAGTGCAGAGCCGATCTCTCGCAATATTTCTCGCATATACGGCTTGACCAGGGCGCTGCCGCTGTCGAACATGGGGCGATTCTGTTCGTCCACGATCTGGATCTGCAGGCCATCAGGTGTGGTTTCCATGCGGATTTGAGAGCGGTACTCGGACAGCTTTGGGTTGTTGGTAATTAGTGCATCAATCTTGGCGCGGAGTGTGGAGATGCGCTTGGCGTCCTGTTTGGCGACTTCGGCCTTTGCGGCTGTTTCGTCCATCTTCTTCTTGGTGGGGTCGTCGCCCGAGCCGCGTGCCGCTTGTCCCACCGACTTGGTCAAATCGGTGCCCCCGCCGGACAAAATGCTATTGCTGGCGCCAGCTCCGCTGCCGCCTTGCATGGCGACTTTGAGCGGCGAAGTGAAATAATCAGACAGCCCTTTTTTGTCGCCTTCCGTGGTGGAGCCTAGCAGCCACATCAACAAGAAGAATGCCATCATGGCGGTCACAAAGTCGGCGTAAGCAATCTTCCAGGCGCCACCGTGCACGGCGTGGCCGCCCTTTTTGATCTTCTTGACGATGATCGGTTGAAGCTTTTTGCCTTCAGTCGCCATGCCGATATTTGCTCAGGTTATTTCTTGCCGCGCACATGGCTTTCCAGCTCGGCGAAAGTGGGTCTGTCGGGGGAGAACAGCACTTTGCGGCCAAACTCGATGGCTGTCGCAGGGTTGTAGCCCTGCATGCTGGCCAGCAGCGTGGTTTTCATGCACTGCAGCTCTTTGGCGCTGTCTTCGGTTTTTTGTTCGAGCAGGCCGCCCAGTGGCTCTACCACCCCGTAAGCCAGCAGAATACCCAGAAAGGTACCTACCAGGGCGGACGCGATCATCCCACCCAGCACGGCCGGCGGCTGGCCCACCGAGCCCATGGTGTTCACCACCCCCAGCACGGCGGCCACAATCCCGAAGGCCGGCAATGCACCCGCCAGGCGCGCAATGGCGGCGATGGGGGCGTGGGCTTCGGCATGGTGGGTGTCGATTTCACTGTCCATCAGCGATTCGATTTCATGGGCATTCAGATTGCCTGAGACCATCATGCGCAAATAGTCCGTCATGAACTCCACCACATGGTGGTCGCTGCCGACGGTCGGGTATTTTTTGAAAAGCTCGGATTCGTGGGGGGATTCCACGTCGCCTTCAATGGCCATCAGCCCTTCCTTGCGCGCCTTTTGCAGGATGTCATAGAGCAGCGACAACAGCTCCATATAGCGGGTCTTGGTGTATTTCGACCCTTTGAGTGCCTGTGGCAGCAAGGCCATGGTGGCCTTGAGCACTTTGGGCTGGTTGTTGACTGCGAATGCGCCCAGTGCGCCGCCAAAAATGGTGATCAACTCAAACGGCAGGGCGTGCAAGATCACGCTGATATTGCCACCGTGAAAGACGTACACGCCGAAGATACAACCCATGGAGACGGCGTAGCCGATGAGGACAATCATGTTTGGATGTTGGCAAGCGTTGTGGCGATAGGCTGGGCCGGTAGTGCCGGGACCAGCGGTTTGACCCTGTGTGTAAATGTATCGGATTTAAATGTGTTTGCACGGGGAGAAGGGCCCCAAAACGACGTCAAATCGGCCTTTGCCTCCGCTTGGTGCTGGTTATTCTTCCAGGGTACGAATATCCCATAGGCCCTGCGCCCCAGGGCGGCACGACCATGATTGACGCGACCACCGACAAAGCCCACCCGACGCGCGCGGATTCTCCCGTGGCGGAGGGCTTGCTGGCGCAGGCCATGGATGCGCACCGTCGCATGGACTACGCAGAGGCCGAAACGGCTTACCGCGCCTTTCTGCAAGATGAGCCTTTGAATGCCGATGCAAACCACAATCTGGGTGTATTGCTGGCCATACAGCTGCTGCGGCCGATGGAGGCCTTGCCGTATTTCGAGGCTGCGCTGAATGAGGACGCTACCAGCACGCAGTTCTGGTTCAGCTACATCGATGGCCTGATCCGCTGCGAATATTTCGACATGGTGCGCCAGGTTTTACCGCTGGCGCAGGCCCAGGGCTTATCGCGGGCGATGTTCAATGCGCTGTCCGAGCGCCTGCCCGTGCAGGCGGCCTACGAAGGCGAGACGCCGCATGTGTCGCGGGAGCCCACTCCGGCCGAACAAAAAGCCCTGGTGGTCTACTTCCAGCAAAAAAGCTATGTGCAGGGCGAGGCCTATGCCCGAGGGCTGGTGGAGCGCTGCCCCGAAAGCGGATTTGCCTGGAAAGCCCTGGGGGCCATGTTGCAGCCGCAAGGCAAGAAGGAAGAGGCCCTGGAGGTCAAGAAGCGCGCCGTGCAGCTGCTGCCAAACGATGCCGAGGGCCTTTGCAACCTGGGCCGCGCGCATTTCGAGCTGGGGCAGATTCCCGAGTCCATCGCCGTGTTTCGTGCCACCGTGGCAGTCAAACCCGATTACGCCGAGGCCTTTAACAACCTGGGCCTGGCCTTCAATGCGAACGGCCAGATCCACGAAGCGCACGCCTGTTTTGAGCGGGCTGTTGCCTTGCAACCGGACTTTGCCGAGGCCTATAACAACCTGAGCGGTATTTTCAATGCCCACGGACGGGTGGATGAAGCCATGGACGCCCTGCAGCATGCGCTGGCCTCCAAACCAGACCACCGCGTCGCGTTTGACAACCTGCTATTCGTCGCCAACTACCACCCGGACAAGACGGCGGAGGCCATCTATGAGATCTACGCGGACTTCGAGAGGCGCTTTGGAGCCCCGCACCGTGGCGAGTGGCAAGCCCACAACAACCCGCCGGCTGCCGGGCGGCGGCTAAAGGTTGGCTATGTCTCACCCGACTTCAAGAACCACGCCTGCACCTTCTTCATGGAGCCCTTGCTGGCGCACCACGACCCCAGCGTGGTGGATGTGTACGCCTACGCCGAACTCACCCAGGAAGACGGCTCCACCCAGCGTTACAAACGGTATGTCGAGCACTGGGTCCCCACGCGGGGGATGAGCGACGCGGCCTTGGCTGCGCGTATCCGTGCCGATGGCATTGACATACTGGTCGATCTGGCCGGCCACACCGCCGGCAACCGCCTGGGGGTATTTGCCCGCAAGCCGGCCCCGGTCTCCATGAGCTGGATGGGGTATGGCTACACCACCGGCCTGAAAGCCATCGACTACTACCTGACCGACGCCACCAGCGCGCCTGAGGGTTGCGAACACCTGTTTTCAGAAAAGCCCTGGCGCCTGCCCGGCAGCTATACCGCCTACCGCCCCGCCACTACCACCGGCGAGCCCAGCACCCTGCCGGCGCTGGCGCGCGGCTACATCACCCTGGGCACCCTGACCCGGGGAGTACGCATCAACCACCGCACCATCCGCGTCTGGTCGGCCATCTTGCAGCGCCTGCCCACGGCCCATATTGTCATCGACAGCAGCTCCTTCACAGACGCCAGCGTGCAGCAAGCTGCCGTGGAGAAATTTGTAGCGCATGGCATAGAGCCAGAGCGGCTGCACATCGGCTACCACAGCCCACCCTGGGACGTGCTGCGTGGCATCGACATCGGGCTCGACTGCTTCCCGCACAACTCGGGCACGACGCTGTTCGAAACTCTGTACATGGGCCTACCCTTCGTCACCCTGGCAGGCCGCCCTAGCGTGGGCCGCATCGGCAGCGCCATTCTGGAAGGCATAGGCCACCCGGAATGGATAGCCCGGACGGAAGACGAGTACGTGGACAAAGTGGTGGCGCTGGCGGCAGACCTGCCGGCACTGGCACACCAGCGGGCCACATTGCGCCAACAGATGCGAGATAGCCGGCTGATGGACGAAGTGGGCTTTGCACGCAATGTAGAGCAGGCCTATGCTCAAATGTTTGACCTTTGGGAGGCCGCACCCAAGGGCATTCACGCGCAAGTGCCCAAAGTTTTGGGCGATCTGCCCAGCATGGACGACATGAAGTTGTTGACCTCGTTCTTCGAGTCCCGCGACTTTGATGCTGGTATTCGTGCTGCACAGACCATGGTGAATGACTACCCTGGTCATGGCTTTGGCTGGAAGGCGCTGGGGGCATTGCTGCAAGTCGCAGGGCGCGCAGAGGAGGCCCTGGACGCCAAGCGGCAGGCGGCCAAGCTGCTGCCACAGGATGCCGAGGCCGCATGCAACCTGGGCCATTCGCTACAGGACTTAGAGCGCTACTCCGAGGCCGAGGTGGCGCTGAAGCGAGCGTTGCAGCTCAAGCCCGCGTATGCCGAAGCTTTCAACAATCTGGCGATAACGTACCAAAAAATGGGGCGACTGGACGACTCGGAAGTTAATTTCCGCGCGGCATTGGCGCTCACTCCTCAGTACAAGTCCATTTTTGGCAACCTCTTGTTCACCCTCAACTATCACGCGGACCACACAGCTGAGCGGGTATACGAGAGCTATCAGGACTATGAGCGCCGATTCGGTGCGTCGCAGCGTGCGGCTTGGTTGCCCCATACGAACGACCGTGCGCCAGGGCGCCGCTTGAAGGTGGGTTATGTGTCGCCCGACTTTCGCAACCATTCGTGCACGTTCTTCTTGGAGCCGCTACTTGCCCACCATGACAAGGATCGGGTTGAGGTCACGGCCTATGCCGACCTGGCGCGAGAGGACGAGGCCAGCCAACGCTACCAAACCTATGTGGACCACTGGGTGCTGACGCGCAATATGTCGGACGCGGCTTTGGCCGAGCGTATCCGCTCCGACGGCATCGACATCCTGGTGGACCTCGCTGGACATACGGTGGGTAATCGGCTGGGAGTATTTGCCTACAAACCAGCGCCCATTTCTCTTAGCTGGATGGGTTACGGCTACACCACGGGCCTACGTGCCATTGATTACTACCTGACTGACGCCACGAGCGTCCCGGTGGGAAGCGAGCACTTGTTTTCTGAAGAACCATGGCGCTTGCCGGGTTGTTATACGGCTTACCGCCCTGGCGCCAGCATGGGCGAGGTGAATGTCTTGCCGGCGCTCGAGCGTGGCTACGTCACCTTGGGGACGTTGACGCGCGGCGTGCGGGTGAACCACCGAACCATCCGCGTCTGGGCGCGCATTCTGCAGCGGTTGCCTGCAGCTCATATCGTCATAGATAGCCGTTCATTTGGCGACAGCGTGGTGCGCGAGGCTGCGGTGCAGAAATTCATTGCGCATGGTATTGAGCGTGAAAGGCTGCATATTGGCTATAACAGCCCACCCTGGGACGTGCTGCGTGGTATCGACATTGGGCTGGATTGTTTCCCGCACAACTCGGGCACGACCTTGTTTGAAACTCTGTACATGGGCCTGCCGTACGTGACCCTGGCCGACCGGCCCAGCGTAGGTCGCATCGGCAGTGCCATTCTGCAAGGTCTGGGTCGCCCGGAATGGATTGCCCAGACCGAAGATGCATATATTGAGAAAGTAGTGGCGCTTGCCGGCGATTTGCCGGCTTTGGCCCGGTTGCGCGCCACGCTGCGTGCAGAGATGCAATCTAGTCCATTGATGGATGAAGTCGGCTTCGCTCGCCAGGTCGAGCAAGCGTATGCGCAAATGTTTGCGCGCTGGACGGCCGATGTCGAACCGGGCACCTTGGAAGCGACGCCGCCTGTGGCGACCATGGAGGCTCTGGTGCAGAGCTTCAATGCGGGGCAATGGGCGCAAGGTGTACAGGCTGCCCAGGCTTTGGTGGTCAGGTATCCAAGGCACGGTTACAGCTGGAAGTTATTGGGTTCTTTGCTGCAAAAACAGGAGCGTTTGAAGGAGGCCTTGCAGGCTAAGCAGCGCGCCGTACAGCTGTTGCCAGATGATACGGAGGCCTTGTTCAACTTGGCGCGGGCCTACGAGCAACAAGGTTTGATGCAGCAGGCTGAACAGTACTACCGCCAAGTAATCGCGTTGCAGCCTGATGATGCCGAAGCCCTGCACAACTTGGGCAATGCCTTGTCCAGCCAAGGCCGTCGTGCCGAAGCCATTGCGTGCTATCGCGAGGCCTTGTGCGTGAAGCCTGACTTTGCACTTGCCCATACCGGGCTGGGTAATTTGCTGCAGGACGCGGGTAACTTTGTCGAGGCGGAGTCTGTATGGCGCAGCCTGCGACTCTTGACGCCGGACGATGTGCAGGTTTCGCTGCAGCTGAGCCGCACCTTGCAGCGCCAAGGCCGGCGAGCCGAGGCGGAGGCATGCATACGGGGGGCCGTCACGGTCAGCGAGGGCGACTACGAAAGTTATTTCCACCGAGGTAATTTCCTGGGTGAATTGGGCCTGCAAGCCCAGGCCGAGGCGGATTACCGCAGGGCTTTGGAGATTGAGCCCAGTGCGGTACCGGTCATGAGCAACTTGGGCGCCAGCTTGAAGGAGCAAGGGCGTTTGACCGAGTCAGAGCAATGCCTCGCCCGGGCGGTAGCGTTGGACCGCAGTTTTATGCCTGCGTGGTCGAACTATGCGGTTGCCCTTCTGATGCAGGGGCGGTTGGCGGAATCCATTACCAGCTTTTACCGTGCATTGGAGTTGTGCGACTACGCTGCGCCGGTGTACTCCAGCATGCTTTTTGCCCTGAATTACGACCCGGACAAGACAGCGGAGGCCATCTATGAGATCTACGCGGACTTCGAGAGGCGCTTTGGAGCCCCGCACCGTGGCGAGTGGCAAGCCCACAACAACCCGCCGGCTGCCGGGCGGCGGCTAAAGGTTGGCTATGTCTCACCCGACTTCAAGAACCACGCCTGCACCTTCTTCATGGAGCCCTTGCTGGCGCACCACGACCCCAGCGTGGTGGATGTGTACGCCTACGCCGAACTCACCCAGGAAGACGGCTCCACCCAGCGTTACAAACGGTATGTCGAGCACTGGGTCCCCACGCGGGGGATGAGCGACGCGGCCTTGGCTGCGCGTATCCGTGCCGATGGCATTGACATACTGGTCGATCTGGCCGGCCACACCGCCGGCAACCGCCTGGGGGTATTTGCCCGCAAGCCGGCCCCGGTCTCCATGAGCTGGATGGGGTATGGCTACACCACCGGCCTGAAAGCCATCGACTACTACCTGACCGACGCCACCAGCGCGCCTGAGGGTTGCGAACACCTGTTTTCAGAAAAGCCCTGGCGCCTGCCCGGCAGCTATACCGCCTACCGCCCCGCCACTACCACCGGCGAGCCCAGCACCCTGCCGGCGCTGGCGCGCGGCTACATCACCCTGGGCACCCTGACCCGGGGAGTACGCATCAACCACCGCACCATCCGCGTCTGGTCGGCCATCTTGCAGCGCCTGCCCACGGCCCATATTGTCATCGACAGCAGCTCCTTCACAGACGCCAGCGTGCAGCAAGCTGCCGTGGAGAAATTTGTAGCGCATGGCATAGAGCCAGAGCGGCTGCACATCGGCTACCACAGCCCACCCTGGGACGTGCTGCGTGGCATCGACATCGGGCTCGACTGCTTCCCGCACAACTCGGGCACGACGCTGTTCGAAACTCTGTACATGGGCCTACCCTTCGTCACCCTGGCAGGCCGCCCTAGCGTGGGCCGCATCGGCAGCGCCATTCTGGAAGGCATAGGCCACCCGGAATGGATAGCCCGGACGGAAGACGAGTACGTGGACAAAGTGGTGGCGCTGGCGGCGGACCTGCCGGCACTGGCACACCAGCGGGCCACATTGCGCCAACAGATGCGAGATAGCCGGCTGATGGACGAAGTGGGCTTTGCACGCAATGTAGAGCAGGCCTATGCTCAAATGTTCCAGCGCTGGGAGAGGAGAGACCTATGAAAGCAGTGATATTGGCCGGCGGCCTGGGTACCCGGATTTCCGAGGAAACCCATCTCCGCCCCAAGCCCATGATTGAAATCGGCGGCAAGCCCATCCTGTGGCACATCCTGAAGATGTACTCGGCCCATGGCGTGAACGACTTCGTGATCTGCTGCGGCTACAAGGGCTACATCATCAAGGAGTACTTCGCCAACTACTTTCTGCACATGTCCGACGTGACCTTTGACATGGCGCAGAACCGTATGGAAGTGCACCACAAACATGCCGAGCCCTGGAAGGTCACCCTGGTGGACACCGGCGACGACTCCATGACCGGCGGTCGCCTCAAGCGCGTGGCCGACTACGTGGAAAACGAGCCGGCCTTCTGCTTCACCTATGGCGACGGCGTGTCTGACGTGGACATCAGCGCCAGCATCGCCTTCCACCAGCAACACGGCAAGCTGGCCACAGTGACTGCCGTGCAGCCCCCGGGCCGCTATGGCGCGCTGCGCATGGAGGGCGACGTGGTGCAGGGCTTCACCGAAAAGCCGCGCGGCGATGGGGGGCTGATCAACGGCGGCTTCTTCGTGCTTTCGCCCCGGGTGCTGGACCGCATCGCCGGCGACAGCACCAGCTGGGAGGCCGAGCCGCTGGCCGGTCTGGCCCAGGAAGGCCAGCTACGTGCCTACGAGCACACAGGCTTTTGGCAGCCCATGGATACCCTGCGTGAAAAGAACCTGCTGGAAGAACTCTGGTCCTCCGGTAAAGCCCCCTGGAAGCGCTGGTAATGGCAGTCTGGCAAGACACCCCGGTATTCCTCACCGGCCACACCGGCTTCAAAGGCGGCTGGCTGGCCCTGGCCTTGCACGCCATGGGCGCCAAGGTCCACGGCTATGCGCTGGACCCGAACACCACGCCCAGCCTGTTCGAGGTGGCGCGGGTTGCGGATGCCCTGGCCAGCGACACCCGGGCCGACCTGGCCGACCGGACTGCGCTGCAGGCGGCCCTGGCCGCAGCCCAGCCCACGGTGGTGTTCCACCTGGCAGCCCAGCCTCTGGTGCGCGCCAGCTATGCCGACCCCTTGGGCACTTTTGCCACCAATGTGATGGGCACGGCGCATCTGCTGGAGGCTGTGCGCCAGGTACCCAGCGTGCGAGCGGTGGTGGTGGTGACCACCGACAAGGTCTACGACAACCGCGAATGGGTCTACCCCTACCGCGAGGCCGATGCGCTCGGCGGCCACGACCCCTACAGCGCCAGCAAGGGCGCGGCCGAGATCGTCGCCGCCAGCTACCGTGCCAGCTTTTTCCACGGCGCAGATGCGGCACAGATCGCCACCGCGCGCGCCGGCAATGTGATTGGCGGCGGCGACTGGGCGGCAGACCGTCTGGTGCCGGACTGCCTGCAGGCCTTTGCCGCCGGCCAGCCGGTACAGCTGCGCTACCCCGGCGCGGTACGCCCCTGGCAGCATGTGCTGGAGCCCTTGTCCGGCTATGTGCGCCTGGCCGAACACCTGTTGGCGCGTGCGCCGCAGGCCGCCAGTGCATGGAACTTCGGCCCCGACGCGCGCGGCGACGCCAGTGTGGGCCAACTGGCCCAGCGTCTGGCCAGCCTGTGGGGGCAGGGCGCCCGCGTGGACATGCCCAATGGCGAGGCCCACCCCCACGAGGCCGGCCTGCTGCGCCTGGACATCACCCGCGCCCGCGCCCAGCTGGACTGGCAGCCGCGCTGGAGCCTGGACCAGGCGCTGGCGCACACCGTGGCCTGGCACCGCGCCTGGCGTGCGGGTGAAGACATGGCCCAGCTCTGCCGCAGCCAGATGGAGGCCTATGGCCCGCTGTAACCCGGTTGCTCTTTTATTGATAGCTGCTTGCGCAGGTAATGCCTGCGCTACAGGCCTTTTTTATTTAAAGAAAGTGGCGCAATCATGAGCCGCTTTGAATTGCAAGCCACCCCGTTGTCCGGCCTGTGGGTGGTGCAGCGCCAGCGCCTGGGCGATGCCCGGGGTTTTCTGTCGCGCCTGTTCTGTGCCGACGAGCTTGCTGCCGCTGGCTGGGTCGGTGCCATTGCCCAAATCAACCACACCCAGACGGTCGAGCCCGCCACCGTGCGGGGCATGCACTTCCAGCACCCGCCGCATGCCGAGATGAAGCTGGTCAGCTGCATACGCGGCGCGGTGTGGGACGTGGCGGTGGACCTGCGGCCCGACTCGCCCACCTATCTACGCTGGCATGCAGAGACGCTGTCGGCCAGCAACCAGCGCGCGCTGTTGATACCGCCCGGCTTTGCCCACGGCTTCCAGGCGCTGGAGGCCGATGTGGAAATGCTGTACTGCCATTCCCAGGCCTACGCACCGCAGAGCGAGGCGGGCCTGCACCCGCAGGACCCGCGCCTGGCGATTGCCTGGCCGCTGCCGGTGCGAGGCCTGTCTGCCCGTGACACTAGCCATCCAACTCTGGCGGCGATGGGCGATGATTTTGAAGGAGTCCGTTTGTGAAATGCCGCCACTGTGGGGCCTTGCTGAGCCTGCCTTTTCTGGACCTGGGCAGCGCGCCGCCCAGCAACGCCTATCTGACCGCAAAGACGCTGAACGCGCCCGAGGTCTGGTACCCGCTGCGGGTGCTGGTCTGCCAGCACTGCTGGCTGGTGCAAACCGAGGACCACGCCGGGCGCGAAGCCTTGTTCACCGCCGACTACGCCTACTTCAGCAGCATCTCCAGCTCCTGGCTGGCCCATGCCCAGGCCTATGTGGCCGAGATGCAGCAGCGCTTCGCGCTCGGCGCGCAGAGCCGGGTGGTCGAGGTGGCCTGCAACGACGGTTATCTGCTGCAGTACGTGCAGGCCGCCGGCGTGCCCTGCTATGGCATCGAGCCCACGGCCAGTACGGCGGCGGCCGCCAAGGCCAAGGGGATTGCGGTGGTAGAGCGTTTCTTCGGCGTGGCGCTGGCGCAGGAGCTGGTGGCCCAGGGCCAGCAGGCCGACCTGACCGCCGCCAACAATGTGCTGGCCCATGTGCCTGACATCAACGACTTCGTGGCTGGCTTTGCCGCGCTGCTCAAGCCTCAGGGCGTGGCGACCTTCGAGTTTCCGCATGTGCAGCAGATGGTGCAGCAGTGCCAGTTCGACACCGCCTACCACGAGCACTATTCCTATTTGTCGCTCACCGCCGTGCAGCGCATCTTTGCCGCCAACGGCTTGCAGGTGTTCGACGTGCAAGAGCTGCCCACCCACGGCGGCAGCCTGCGTGTATTTGCCCAGCGCGCCGACACCGGCACCCAGCCCGTGGCGCCGGCCGTGCAGCAGGTGCTGCTGGGCGAAGAAGCAGCCGGCATGCGCACCCCTGATTTCTATAGCCAATTTGGCGCCCAGAGCAGGCGTATCGCGCGTGAGCTGCTCTCATTTTTAGTAAGCGCCGCACATGCGGGCACCAGCATCGCCGCCTATGGCGCTGCCGCCAAGGGCAACACCCTGCTGAACTTTGCCGGCGTGCGCCCGCACCTGCTGCCCTATGTGGTGGACCGGGCGCCGGCCAAGCAGGGCAAGTACATGCCGGGCAGCCGCATCCCCATCGTGGACGAAGCCTATCTGCGCGCCCAGCAGCCGCGCTATGTGCTCATCCTGCCGTGGAACCTGCAGGCCGAGGTGATGGAACAGCTGGCCTATATCCGCGACTGGGGTGGCCGCTTCGTCACCGCCGTGCCGGGGCTGGTCGTGTGGCCGTGAAGGTACTGCTCACCGGCGCCAGCGGCTACCTGGGCCGATACGTGCTGGCCCAGCTGCGCGCGCAAGGCTGCGATGTGGCCGTGCTGGGCCGCAGCCTGCCGCCGGGCTGTGAGGACGTGCCCCTGGTGCACTGCGATCTACTGGACGGCGCGAACCTGGCCGAAGCCGTGCAGACCGCCGGCGCCAGCCATTTGATGCACCTGGCCTGGACCACCGAATACGGCAAGTACTGGACATCCCCGCTCAACTTCCGCTGGGCCGAAGCCACGCTGCGCCTGCTGCAGGCTTTTTGCGATGCCGGCGGCCAGCATGTGGCGATCGCTGGCAGCTGCGCCGAATATGACTGGGCCGCAGGCTATCTGCGCGAAGACGTGTCGCCCTACGCCCCCGCCACCCTGTACGGCGTGGCCAAGGATGCCACCCGGCGCATGGCCGCCGCCCTGTGTGCGGCACGTGGTGTCAGCATGGCTTGGGGCCATATCTTTTTCCCGTTCGGGCCGGGCGAGGCGCCGCAGCGCATGCTGCCTTCGCTGGTGCGGGTGTTCCGTGGCGAAGCCGCGCCCTTCGGCGTCAATGTAGCGGCCTACCGGGGCATGCTGCCGGTGCCGGACGCCGCTGCTGCGCTGGCCACGCTGCTGCTGCAGGGCTGCAACGGTAACTTCAATATCTGTTCCGGCGAGCCCAGCCGTATTCGCGACGTGGTTGCGACCCTGGCCAGCCTGTGCGGCGCCGACCCAGCCCCCGTGCTGGCCCTGGCCACGGCCCGCCCCGGCGACCCGCCCATGCTGGTGGGCGACAGCACCCGCCTGCGCGCCACCGGCTGGCGACCTCAACTGACACTGAAGCAAGGCCTGGCCGCCATGGTGGCACCCACTTTTACGATGAACGGAACACGGATATGACCGCTAACCACCTGACTGGTATGTTTTGGGGGGCTACCAACCATGCTGAATTTTTGCTCGGTATCCAGCACAGCGTGAACCAGCTGGATGCCCAAGTGGGTATTTATGCCGGGGACCAGTTGTTCACCTTCAACCGCAACCTGAGCTTTCTGGAAGACGAGCCCTTCATGCGTGCCGTGGCGAAGAACGTGCAGGATGAGGTGGAGAGGGCTATTGTCTGGCGCACCTCCATCCTGCTGTGGGGCGTGCGCAACGGCCTGAAGCTGGAGGGCGACTTCGTCGAGGGTGGCTGTTACAAAGGTACCAGCGTGCGCGTGGTCTGCGACACGGTCGACTTCGCCCACTGCGACAAGCGTTACTACCTGTATGACCTGTTTGAACATGCCCCGGGTATGGCCCACCACGCCATGCCAGACCATGGCAACCAGCTGTACCAGGCGGTGGTAGACCGGTTTGCCGACATGCCCAACGTGGTGGTCACCCAGGGCGCGGTGCCCGCAGTGCTGCACCAGGTGGCGCCCGAGAAAATTGCCTTTATGCACCTGGACATGAACAACGCAGCGGCCGAGGTGGGCGCGCTGGAGGTCCTGTTTGACCGCATGGTGCCCGGTGCCCTGCTGGTGCTGGACGATTACGGCTGGGCCGTCTACCGCGACCAGAAGCTGGCCGAAGACGCCTGGCTGGCCCGGCGTGGCTACCAGGTGATGGAACTGCCCACCGGCCAGGGCCTGGTCATCAAACGCTAGATATTTACGACATTGGACAAGGAGCAACCCATGACCCCAGAACAACTATTCGCCGCCGAACGCCAGGAACGCCTGGCCGCCTACGCCCAGGACACGGCTTTCAAAGACCTGTCTCGCCAATGGCTGCAGGCCTCCATGGACAAGAAGTATGTGTACAACTTCGACTGGCTGGGCCGCCCCATCATCCAGTACCCGCAGGACATGGTGGGCATCCAGGAGCTGGTGTGGCAGGTACGCCCGGACCTGATTATTGAAACCGGCATCGCCCACGGCGGCTCGCTGGTGCTGAGCGCGTCTTTGCTGGCCATGCTGGACATGTGCGACGCCATCGAGAGCGGCAGCACCATCGACCCGCGCAAGTCTGCTCGCAAGGTGATTGGTATCGACATCGACATCCGCCCGCACAACCGCGCCGCCATCGAGGCCCACCCCATGGCCAGCCGTATCCAGATGGTGCAGGGCTCGTCCGTTGCGCCGGACGTGGTGGCCCAGGTGCATGCAGCCGCCCAGGGTTACAAGAAGGTGCTGGTGTTCCTGGACTCCATGCACACCCACGACCACGTGCTGGGCGAGCTGGACGCATACGCGCCCCTGGTCACGCCGGGCAGTTATTGCGTGGTGTTCGACACCTTTGTGGAAGACATGCCGCCCAATTTCTTCCTGAACCGCCCCTGGGACGTGGGCAACAACCCCAAGACTGCCAGCCGCCAGTGGTTGAAAAGCCACCCCGAATTCGCTGTGGATAGCGCGTCCGAGTCGCGGCTGATGGTGACCGTGGCCCCCGAAGGCTTTTTGAAACGCAGCCTGTAAATCAACATGGCGAAAAAACCACCGCCGTCGGATGACGAGAAGGCTATCCACCACCATTTGATAGAGGCAGAGTCCTGGGAGCTGATCAAGGACCCCACCCGAGCTGTTGTCGAGTACATGCACGTGCTGGCTATTGACCCCCAGCACGTGGATGCGTGGCTCCGCTTGGGCCATATTTTTGTGCTGGGGCTGGAGTGGCAAAAGGCGATCCAGGCCTTCGAAGCTGCACTGCAAATACAGCCAGGGCAGGTGACCGCCCAGAAGTTACTGGCCTTGTCTTACTTCAACCTGGGGCAGCGGGGGCGAGGCAGGGGCTTGATCGAAGATGCGGCCCGGCGCGCGCAAGATGCGTCGGTATGGGTGTTGCGTGCCTGGATTGTCAGCAGCATCGATAAAAGTCCTGCCAACACCTTGGCGGTGTACCAAGACTGGGGGCGCCGCTTCGCCGACCCCCTGACGCGCCAGGCCAAGCCCTTTTCGCCAAGGGACCTCAGTCCGCAGCGCAAGCTGAAGATTGGCTACGTTACGGCAGACTTCAAAGAGCATTCGATTGCGTTTTTCATGCAGCCGGTCTTGCAGCACCATGATGCCCAGCAGGTTGAGGTGCATGTGTATTCCAATGGCGATCCAGACTACCTGACAGCCACCATCCAGCAGTGGGTGCCACACTGGAACGACGTGCGATCGCTGTCTGATAGTGATCTGTGTCAGCGCATCCGTTCCGACCAGATCGACGTGTTGGTGGACTTGTCCGGTCATACCAGCGGCAACCGATTGATGGTGTTCGCCCAACGTGCAGCTCCGGTGCAAGTTACTTGGCTCGGTTATATGAACACCTTGGGCATGAAGGGAATGGACTACCGTTTGACCGATTGGGGGGCAGATCCTGCTGGCAACGAGGCGTTTTACACAGAAAAACTGTTTCGCTTGGAGTGCATGGCCAGTTACGTGCCACCCGCGTATGCGCCGCTGGCAGAGTCCATGCCGATGGTGCGCAATGGGTATCCCACGCTGATTTCGTTGAACAACTCGTTCAAAATTACCGATGCGATGCTGGGTGTGTGGGCGCGTATCTTGAATGCCCGTAGTGACGCGCATTTGATCATTATGGTCAAGGAGGTCACGCCCGAAGCTGCCCAGGACAACATGCAGCAGCGTGTGCATGACGCGGGTCTGCCCCTGGAGCGGGTATCGGTCATGCCGCAGATAGCTTTGTCCCGGTTCATGGAGTTGGCCTATGTGGCCGACCTAGCCTTGGACACCTCTCCTGTTTCTGGTGGGACCACCACCATGCATGCGCTGTGGATGGGCTTGCCCGTCGTGGCCCTGGACGCCGAGCGTGCCATTGACTCGTCCAGCGCCAGGACTTTGCTTGGACTGGGCCTGGCAGAGTGCGTGGCGGCAGATGAAGACGCCTACGTGCTTACCGTCCTGGATCTGCTGGAAAACCCCGAGCGCCTGGACCAGTTGCGTGCCCGTACCCGTCCAGCGCTCCAGTCCAGCGTGTTGATGGATTACCGGGCCCGTACCACGGAGCTGGAGGCCGCATACCGCTTCATGTGGATCAACTATCTGCTGAAAACCCCACAGTACTTGCACGTTGGCCATGATCTGGCCGCAGCCCTAGCCGACGCAGACCAGAAAGTTTTGACGCGCCATGCCTGACGAAACGATGGCGATTATTGACTCCACAGCCGCAGTGCAGAGTGCTTTGCTGGCGGGCGAGGCCTGCGAGGCGAAACAGGATTACCCGCGCGCCATCCTGTATTACATGGAGGCTCTGTCGGTCAACCCAAAGCATGTGGATGCCTGGTGCCGCCTGGGGCGTATCTTCATGTTGGGCCCTGATTGGACCCGTGCCATCGAAGCGTTGGAAACGGCCTTGCAGCTCAGCCCAGGTCTGCCGTATGCGCAGAAGTTTCTGGCCCTGTCCCATTTCAACCTGGGCCACCGCGAGCAGGCGTTGGCTTTGATAGAAGACGCGGCCCGCCGCAGCCACGAATCGAATATTTGGGTGTTGCGTGCATGGATACGCAGCAATATTGACAAAGACCCTGCCCGTACTCTGGCTGCCTTTCAGGATTGGGGGCGACGCTTCGCCGACCCGTTGACCCGCAAGGCCGTGCCGTTTCGCAAGCAGGATCGTCGCCCGGGTAAAAAGCTGCGCGTTGGGTATGTGACGGCCGATTTCCGGGTGCATTCCATCGCATTCTTCATGCAGCCGGTATTGCGCCACCACAATCCAGAGCAAGTGGATATTTATGTGTATTCGGGCGGTAAGTCTGACTACATCACCGAGGCTATGCGGAAAGACGTGCCGTATTGGTTCGACATGGCGGGCATGCCCGATGACGTGCTGTACCAGATGATCCGTTCGCACGAGATCGATGTGCTGGTGGACTTGTCTGGCCATACTGCAGAAAACCGTTTGTTGGTGTTTGCCCGCCGGGCCGCGCCGGTGCAAGTCACCTGGTTGGGCTACATGAACACCTTGGGCATGAAGGGCATGGACTACCGGTTGACCGATTGGAGTGCGGACCCTGCCGGCAGCGAGGCGTTCTATACCGAAAAGCTGTTTCGCCTGGAATGCATGGCCAGTTATGTGCCTCCTGAGTACGCGCCGCTGCGGGATCAATTGCCCATGGAGGCGAATGGTTACCCGACCTTGATTTCTTTGAATAACTCTTTCAAGATCACCGACGTCATGCTGCGGGTGTGGGCTCGTATATTGGTGCATCGAACCGATGCCCGGCTCATCATCATGGTGAAAGAGTCCACTCCCGAAGCAGCCCGGTCAGCCATGCAACAGCGTGTGGAGGACGCCGGCTTGCCCGTGGAGCGGGTGTCTGTAGTGCCTCAGTTGCCGTTGGCACAGTTCATGGAACTCGGGTTTATGGCCGACGTGGCCCTGGACACTTCGCCGGTTTCTGGCGGGACAACGACCTTGCACGCATTGTGGATGGGCTTGCCCGTGGCCGCCCTGGACGCTGAGCGGGCTATCGATTCCTCCAGCGCCCGGATTTTGGCTGGCGTTGGTCTGGGTGAGTTGGTGGCTACAGGAGGCGAGGATGCGTATGTACAGCTCGTTGTAGAGTTGCTGCAAAACCCTCAGCGCCTAGCGCACTACCGTGCGACCAACCGTGCGGTCTTACAGGCCAGTGTGCTGATGGACTATGCCGCGCGCACGGCCGAGGTGGAGGCCGCTTTCCGTTTGATGTGGCTGAACTACTTGGACAAGGCTCCGCGCTACTTGGACGTCGCCTGCGATGTGGCACAGGCTGTACACGCCGCAGAGGGTTTTCAGGCGGGTAAGTAGGGGGTTATTTCGGCCGTTTCAGCCGTTCTCAGCGTGTAGACTGGGCACATGCATTTAGATACCCCTGTTCCTCTGTTGGTGCCGGATTTGCCTAGCCCGCAAGAGCTGATGCCGTATCTGGAGCGCATGCATGCGTCCAAGGTTTATTCAAATTTCGGCCCTCTGGTGCGAGAGTTGGAGCAGCAGTTGGTTCAGCGCTTCCAGGTGGGCAACCCTCAGGCGACAGCTGTAACAGTCAGCAGTGCCACATTGGGGTTGGAGTTGGCCTTGGTTGCCTTGGCATTGCCACCGGGCGCAAGGGTGCTTGTGCCCGCATTGACGTTTGTGGCAACAGCCACAGCCGTGGCCCGTGCGGGTTACGTGCCTGTGCTCGGCGATATTGACCCCGAAAGCTGGCTGCTCACCCCCCGTATTGCCATGCAAATGCGCCAGCACCTTGCTTTTGATGCCGTGATTCCTGTGGCTACATTTGGTGCGCCACACGATATGCAAGGCTGGGAAGAGTTTGAGCGATCTACGGGCTTGCCCGTGATCGTGGATGCGGCCAGTGCGTTTGGCAGCCAGTGGCTGCAGGGCTGCAATGGCACCTTGGTTTTTAGCTTGCATGCTACGAAGTCCTTGCCGGCCGGAGAGGGTGGAATCGTGGTCTCCACCCGTGAGGGCTTAGTGGACAAGGTTCGGCAAATGTCTAACTTTGGAATCAATTTAAAGCCTGGCGCGAGGGTGCCCACAGGAGTTTTGGCCAGCTTGGGTACCAACGCAAAAATGAGCGAGTACCACGCGGCAGTGGGTCTTGCATCCCTGGCCCGGTGGGATGCTTGCGCTCGGCGCCGGCGCGAGTTGTACCGTTGCTTGCGTACCGCGCTTGATGATGCCACCGACGGTGCTCTGCGTTGGCAGGCAACCCCCTCGGACGGCATTGCTGCGCCGGTACTGATGTGTACCCGTATGCCCCATGCTGCTGATCGGCAGCGCCTGGAGCGCCTATGCCAGAAATTGAAGATCATGACGCGACGCTGGTACCAGCCTTTGCTCGGTGAGATCCGTGGTACGGCTGCGCGCTGGGAGTCCGCTCCCACACCACACGCCAATGGGATTGCCCGTGATTTGATCGGGTTGCCTTTTTTTCTGTCTATGTCGCCGTTGCAGCAGGATGCTGTGCGCTCGGCTGTGGTCTCCGCTTTGTCCCCCGAGAGGGTGAAGTCTGTAGTTTGATTTTTGATTTTTAAGGGATTGATTGC
This sequence comes from Rhodoferax sp. SPJ21, assembly GCF_058216335.1. NCBI lineage: Bacteria > Pseudomonadati > Pseudomonadota > Betaproteobacteria > Burkholderiales > Comamonadaceae > Rhodoferax > Rhodoferax sp. SPJ21. The sequence continues at coordinate 1,516,695 of NZ_JBYZMO010000001.1, read as the reverse complement.
TTATGAGCACCGTGAATGCATTCGTGGAGAAATTTCTGGAAGCCGTCGATTTTCAAGACGCAGTGGCTGTGACTGGTGATACCCCGTTGGCCAGCTTGCCCGAATGGGATTCTTTGGCTGCCTTGGGGGTGATCGTGATGTGCGATATGGAGTACGGCAAGACCATCACTGGCGGTGACTTGAAAACTTGCGTGACGGTGGCTGACATCTACGCACTGCTGGGCTGAAGAAGATGGGCACGTCCACTCTGCACCATGTCCGCTACGCCGGAATGGCTTCGTGCGTGCCCCGCACGGTGCTGTCCAACGTGCAAGACTGCCCGCCCGCCATGCTCTCCGACCGCGAACGACTGGTGCGCAACATCGGCATCCACCAGCGGCGCATGTGCTTTGAATGGCAGTGCTTTTCGGACCTGGCGTTTGAGGCTGCCAACGTCTTGCTGGCCGATTTGGGCTGGGTGCGTGAAGATGTCGATGCGGTTATTGTGGTCACCCAGTCGCCCGACTACCTGATTCCGGCCACCGCCATCATCTTGCAAGACCGGCTGCGCCTGCCCAAGAGCAGCATTGCTTTCGATGTGAACCTGGGCTGCTCGGGCTACACCTACGGGCTGCAGATTCTGGGCAGCCTGATTGCCTCGGGAGCGGTGAAAAAAGGCCTGCTGATGGTGGGCGACAAGTCGGCCACCGTGGTGGACCCGCTGTTTTCCGACGCGGGTACCGTCACCGCGCTGGAATATGTGCAAGATGCTCCGCCCATGTACTTCGACATGAACAGCGACGGCAGCGGCTACAAGGCCATCATGCTGCCCGTGGGCGGCCACCGCGAGCCTTACGGCGTGGAGCACACCACGCCCAAGCGCGATGAGTTCGGTGTGCTGCGCTGGCTGGACGATCTGGTGCTGGACGGCCCGGCCGTGCTGAGCTTCTCTACCCAGCAAATTCCCCCGGCGGTGCGCAAGCTGATGGAGTTCAGCCAGATGGCCGATACCGAGATCGACTACTTTCTGTTCCACCAAGCTAACAAGCTCATCAACGAAACCATCCGAAAAAAGCTGGGTTTGCCTGTCGACAAAGTGCCGTCTACCTTGGCCGAGTTTGGCAACACCAGCGGCGCCTCGATTCCCGTCACCATGACCTCCCGACTGCGCGAGGCCTTGCTGGGCGGACGCAAACGGCTGCTGATGTCCGGCTTTGGCATCGGCCTGTCCTGGGGCTCCTGCATTGTGGATATAGAAGGGGCCAAGTTCCCGGAGATGGTGGAGCTGTGAGTTCGGCTTTCAGTCTGCAGGGCAAGACGGTGCTGGTCACCGGGGCCTCGTCTGGCATTGGCCGAGCCACGGCGGTGCTGTGCGCAGGCATGGGGGCGGCCGTGTTGCTGACCGGGCGCGACCCTGCTCGCCTGCAAGCCACGCTGGACAGCCTGCCCGGCGCAGGCCATGGGCTTCACCTGGCCGACCTGACCGATGAAGCCGCCCGCAATGCCCTAGTTGACAACTTGCCGGTGCTTGATGGTTGTGTTTTTTGCGCGGGGGCCGTCGAATTGGTCCCAGCCAGGATGGTGTCCGAAAAGCACCTGAATGACATGATGCAAATCAACTTTACGGTGCCGGTCCTGCTGACCCAGCGTTTGCTAGCGAGCAAACACATTCGTGATGGTGCTTCGCTGGTGTACGTTACGGCGGTGGCTGAGCGCATCGCCCCTGTGGCCACTAGCATGTACTCTGCTGCCAAAGCCGCGTTGACCGCCTATGTGCGCACCTTGGCGCTGGAGCATGCCAAGCGGCGTATCCGCGCCAACTGTGTATCGCCTGGGTACGTGGCCACCCCCATGCTGACCACGCTTGCCAGTAATGCCGACATGCAAGACAAATTGAACCTGACCCCTCTGGGCACGATCGAGCCTAGCGATGTGGCTAACGGCATTGGCTATCTGTTAGCCCCGGCCAGCCGCTGGGTGACCCGCAGTTCGCTGCTAATTGATGGCGGCCTGTCGCTTCCCATGCGCTGAAGCTGATGCACACGATTTCCCTCCCCCCCAACCCTTTTCGGCTGGATGGCAAGAAGGTCATGGTGACTGGTGCCTCCAGCGGCATAGGGCAGGCGATTGCCGTGCACTGTGCCCAGGCCGGTGCCCAATTGGTTTTGAACGGCCGCGATACCGCCCGCCTGGAGGCGGTACATGCATCCTTGGAGGGCTCTGGCCACCGCTGTCTGACCGCCGACCTGACCGATGCCGCCCAACTGCATGCCCTGGTGGATGCCGCAGGTGCGGTGGATAGCGTGGTGCACAGCGCGGGTGTCGACGGTGTGGCTCCTATGCGCATGCTCAACGCAAAAATGCTGGACCGGGTGATGCAGACCAATTACTACGCGCCCATGCTGCTCACACAACGCCAGTTGGCCCGACAGTTGATTCGCCCAGGTGGCTCGGTGCTACTGCTGGCGTCCATCGCAGCTTTGACCGGCAAGGTCGGTGTCGGCCCTTACTCGGGTTCCAAAAGTGCCTTGATCGGCAGCATGCGTTGCCTCGCGCTGGAGGTGGCCAAGCGCGGTATCCGTGTCAATGCACTCTGCCCTGGGCTGGTGGAAACACCTCTGCTGAACATGCACCGCGACCTTCTGGAAAACGCCGACAAAGCCTACCCCTTGGGGCTGGGCCAGCCTGAAGATATTGCCCATGCTGCTATCTACTTCCTCAGCGATGCCAGCCGTAAAGTCACTGGCACGACGTTCAGCCTGGATGGCGGTATTCCTTTTACCTGAACCGTATGCAAGACATTCTGGTGGTTAACGCGGGTGGCTTTGGTCGCAACATGGCGGCGGTGGCTCGGGCTGAACACAGGCATGGTGTGGAATGGACTGTGCGTGGCTTTCTGGACAACCGTAGCCATCTGGCGGTGCCCCCCGACTTGCCCATTCTGGGTGATCCATTCACCTACGTGTGCCAGCCGGAGCAACTGTTTGTGTGCGCACTGGGCGATCCGCAGACGCGCCGCCATTTTGCTGCCCCGCTGCTAGACCAGGGGGCGGAGTTCATGTGCCTGATTCCCTCCATCCACCGCTCCGAACGCGTGCAAATAGGTCGGGGTTGCTTGTTTGAGCACAACGTCTCTCTGGGGCCGGACGTCGTGCTGGGCGACTTTGTCATCATGCTGTCCACCTGCATCATCGGCTATGACGTACGGATTGGTGCCTATAGCACGGTGGGCAGTTTTGTATTCATGGGTGGCGGCGTGCAGATCGGCGAAAACGTGGTTGTGCATCCACACGCCACCATCTTGCCGGGTGTCAAAGTGGGCGATGGCGCAGTGATTGGCGCGGGCAGCGTAGTTGTGGGGAACGTGCCTGCTGGTACTACGGTTTTTGGCAATCCGGCTAAGCGTTTTGAATTTAAGTAATGCAATCCCAACTCACGCCTGCGCATTATCTGGATGACAGCATTTTTGCGCTCGAGCAAGAGCGCATATTTCGAAAGCTGTGGATTTTTGTTGGGCTGCAAGGACTGCTCAGTGAGCCGGATGCGTACCTGACCCGCACGATCGGAGGCATACCGCTGGTGGTGCAAAACTGTGCGGGTGTACTCAAAGCTTTTGTCAACCAATGTGCGCACCGCCAGATGCCTCTCATGTTTGAGGCCTATGGCCAGGGACGGCTGGCCTGCAAATACCATGGTTGGGTGTATGACGCGGAGGGGGCGGTGAAGACCATTCCCCATGCCGATAGCCTCTACCAATACCCAGACGCTGTACGCGCAGGTTTATGCTTGAAGCAGTTTGCGGTGCAGACGGTTGGGCAATTGGTGTTTGTGAATCTGGACGATACGCCTTTGCCCATTACCGATCAGTTCAGTCCATCCTTGCTGGCGCAACTGGAGGGCATTTCAGTCCACTTTTCGCCCCAGGTGATCCATGCGACCATGCCGGTCCGCTACAACTGGAAGCTGAATTTTGAAAACGTGCTCGACTCCAACCACGTGGCCTATGTGCACCCCAGCACTTTTCGCCCGCTGTTAGACAAGCGCCCGCCGTTGGTATCTGCGCCAGCGCCGGATGCCTCCGCGCTGGCGGAGACCCGCTTGGTGGACTTGAGTTTTTCTTCGCATATGCCCATGGCGATCGCGCCCATGCCTTGGCATGCCTTGGTGGATCGTTATGTGGACACCGCACCAGCCGATAGTTATTACAACTTCTTCCTCTATCCAAACGTCAACTTCATTTCGGTGGGCGGCTTGGTATTTTTGGTTCAGCAATTTAACCCCCTGGCGCCCGACTGCACTGAAGTTGCGTTCCATTTGATGACGGCACAAGAGCAGCAGCGAATTCCCGCGTTGCCCGCAATTTTGTGGGGACACCTCAAGGGAGAGACTCGGGTATTTGAAGAGGACCGCGCATTGCTAGAGGAGCTGCAATCTCACATGCATGCGGGTGGTGCCCGGGCTGAGCATGGTGCGTACGAAGCGCTTCTACAGCGGGTTGCAGCTGTGTATTTGCGGTTGATGGGAGATGCGGCATGAGCGAGGTTCAGCTTCCGTTGTACCTGCTGGGCTGTGGTTCTGCGTTCGAGGCGATCCAGGGCGCGTGGGGTGAGATTGCGCCTGGGCGTGATTTTCACTGCTTAGCCCTGACCAACACCGACGAGATTGCCCAAGATGCGGTCGGCATGTTGCGTGGTGTTGACCCAGCCCTGGTGCGGGTTTTTGTAGCCGTAGACCAGAACGCCCTGAACTTTGCTCGTTTAGACCTTTACCGCCAAGTTCGCCTCCTTGGTTTCAGGGGGGACTCACTGGTGCACCCCCGTGCGGCTCTTGCGCCAGGTGTCAAACTGGGGGAGAACTGTTGGATAGCCGCTGCGGCAGTGCTGTCTGGCGGCGTACGCTTGGGCAACAATAGTTTTGTGGGGGCTGCGGCACGCTTGGATGCCAACGTACACATCGCTGCCCATGCGTGGATTGGGGCAGGGGCATCTGTCGGGTTGGGTGCCAGTGTGGGAAGCCACACTGTGTTGGGAGCCGATGTGCACGTGGCTGCAAATGTCCGCATTGGTAGATATTGCGTAGTGGATGTGCCCGGCGCTTATCGCAGCGCGTGTGCGGACGGTACTTTTGTAGATGCTTTATTTCCTTTGCCCGTGCGCATGTACGGGAGCCCCAGCAAGCTATTGGCCAAAGATGCAGGGGCCGCCCCATGAAGTCACGCATGTCTGCTGAGGCCTACCAGTCCGAAGCGTGGTTCCTGCACGAGCGCGAACTGTTGTTTAAGCCGCTGTGGCAGTTTGTGGGGCTGAGGTCGATGCTTGCCCAGCACAATGCTTACATCACCCGTACCGTGTGGGGCGTATCCGTGGTTGTACAGAACTTTCAGGGGGAGCTGCGGGCCTTTGAAAACCTGTGTCTGCACCGCCAAAACCCATTGCAAATTGCGCCGCAAGGTGTGCGCCCCTTGGTCTGCAGTTACCACGGCTGGGGGTATGGGGTGGATGGGGGCGTGTCCAATATTCCTTTCGAGGCTGAGGTCTACCGCTACCCTGCAGAAGAGCGCCAGTGTTTGAGGCTACGGCGGTTTGCGCTGGAGGAGGTGGGCGGGCTGGTGTTCATTAACCTGTCCGACGCTCCGTTGCCCCTGACCGATCAGTTCAGCCCGGATCTGCTGGACTCATTGCGCGGGGTTTCGCTGGCGTTTGATGGCGAGGTGTTGCAAGCTACGTTCCAGACCAAGATGAACTGGAAGCTCGTATACGAAAACCTGCGTGACAGCCACCACCCGCGCTACGTACATGCCCAGTCTTTGTACCAAAAAGTGAAGTTTCCGGTGGTGCTGGACGAGCAAGGTGTTGCCGCGTCGCAGCGCTTGCGCCAACAGGGCGTGCAAAGCCGTGAAGAGGCCTTGTCGCTGTTGCGTAGCTTTAGCAATGGCGGGCCGGATGCGCCGATGGAAGAATTGGTGCCTTACCCCTGGCATGACAAGGTAGAGCGCTATGGAGACAAGGACTGGTATTACAACTGGCTGGTATTTCCCAATTTGCATATCGCCTCTGGCTCGGGTGGCTACTCCTTCATCATTGAGCACCATGTGCCAGTATCTGCTGGTCGCACGGATGTGGTGGTGCATTACGTGACAGCTAAGAAGAAGTCCAAGTATGCGGTGTCTGCGGCGGTGTTGTTGGCCCATCTGCAGGGGGCTGAAACCGTGCTGCGCGAAGATTTTGAGGTCATGGAGCGTATCCAGGCCGGACTGCATGCGCAGGCCCCTACCGCCGTACTGGGGGATTTTGAGTCGGCCAACCAAACCATTGAGCATTGGTATCTGGACCTGATGGGAGCGCGCTTTGCCTTGTAAATATGTGGTGGGTGCAGGCCCTGAGTTGGACTGGGCCATGGCCGCATGGGCGGAGGTGGAGCCGACGGTTGCGCTGCGTAGGATCACCTTACATCAAGATGCATCCTATGCGTTTGACATGTCCGTGCTGGATGAAATGTCGGTAGAGGACGCTACTGCCTTCGTTGCCCTGGGTTCTCAATTTTTGAACTTTCGGCGTTTTGAGCTCATGGGCTTGGTCAAGTCCATGGGTTTCAAGATGCCTGCCTTGGTATGTCCGGGTGCCGTGGTTGCGGCCAGTGCCCGAATTGGTGAAAACAGTTTCATCGGGCCAGGCGCGCTGGTTGGTGTGGACGCCGATGTCGGCTTTAACTGTGTAGTGGGGGCCGGCACGAACATCGGTGCCAGTACAAAACTAGGTAACTCTGCGTGGCTTGCTTCTGGCGTAGTGGTGGGTACTGCTTGTCGTATTGGTGCGCATGCCACTTTGGGCATGGGGGTGTTGGTACGGGATGGCGTGCAAATTGGCAAGCATTGTGTGCTGGACAAGCCTGGGACGGTTGTTACGGATCTAGTGGCCAAAACTTTCCACTTGGCATCGTTTGTCGATCCTGTGGTGGTTTTTGGGGTGTGAAGTAGTCTTATGGAAATGGAATGGCCCAATGACAGATAGAAGCGAGAGCCTTAAAAAATCACTGATAGAAATGGCCGCCCGAGGCGTAGATCCGGTGGATCACTTCAAAGTGGTGATGGCACAGCGGCCTATTTTTGTGTTGCAGCCTTTGTCTGTGATTGGGCGTATGCGCTGTAAGTATTTGCTGACATTGATGTCCGGCGTTGTGGCGTTGGTGGACGATGGCCTGACTCTGCCGGAGATGTTCGGTGTGCCGTGCTGGACGACTGCCCGGTTTATGGAGAAAGCCCGCCAATACCCCGGTGCCCTGGCGATCGATTTTTCAGACGACCCTTGGGGGCGGGCATTGACTGCCGCGCGTTGTCAACAGGCTGGTGTGGCGCTATTGGATTGCATCCCCGTGCTGGCTGTACATGGCCTTTTTTCTGTGTACGAAACGGTCAATGTCTACCGTAGCAAAACGTTGGAGCGGCTGGATGACTTTGTGCGGCTGGCAGACCGGTTGGACGACGAACTCAGTCGCGAAACGCTATACGCCAATCTTTTGTTTCGCTTGAGCTATGACCGCAACTGGCTGCTACCCATTGGCACTGATGCTTCGGAAGAGTATTTTTCGATGGCCGGACGGCCATCCACCTTCACGCTGGGTACGCGGGAGTATTTTTGCGACTGCGGCGCTTTTGAAGGCCCGGTAATCCGCAAATTTTTGGCTGCTACGCAGTGGCAGTACGGCAGCATCACGGCGTTCGAACCCGATCGGGTCAATTTCGCTGTCTTATCCAAGCTCTCAGAGTTGCCTGTGCACGACTTTCGGCCGCTCAAAAAAGCGGTGTCAAGTCGCCGCCAAACGCTTTATTTTGATGAAACTGGCAGCATGTCCAGCCACATTGTGGACAAGGGGACCGTTACCGTGAAGACCGTTCGTCTTGATGATGAGCTGGAGCGAATGAGCTTTTTGAAGATGGACGTGGAAGGCTTTGAGACCAAAACCCTCCATGGGGCTGCGGGGCTGCTTGCCAAAGATAGGCCCCGGATTGCTGCCTGCGTGTACCACTATGCGCAAGACTTGCTCGATGTGGTGTCAGCGGTGGACGAGCACGCAGGCGACTACCACTTTCGCTTGCGCCAACACAACGTGGGCTATTACTACGATCTGGTGTTGTATGCGTCGCCGGTGCAAGGCGTTGAGCCTGAAGCGCGAAATGCATGACCGGTACCCTGCACAGGAATCACTTTAAATTTGGAGGTAACTATGGCCGATATTCGAGGTGGACTTGATCGGGTACTTCTCAAGTACCCTGGCTTGGATATTTCCAAGTTGCGCTTAATTGGCTGGGGAGCTGGTCAAGCCTTTACCGATTACTACCCACACACCGGCTTGCCGCTGCAATACACCGTATGTCCACGGCACGAGAACCACGGTCGCGTTATCCATGGGGTAGAGGTTAGGGCGCCGGAAGCACTCTTACAGGAGTCGTATGAAGATACTTTGGTGGTGGTTTTTTCTACATATGCACCAGAGGCAATGAATTCGATACGAGAAAAGTGGGGCAATTACCGGACAGTGCGGGCGATAGCCTTTGGGGATGATTCTGGGCAAATTGCAGAGTTTCAGGCATTCCAAACAGTCTTGCAAGCCGGGTTGAGCTTTAAAAAGTCCCAAGTCCCCGATCCAGCAGATTTGGGTGTGTTTATGCAGGGGCCGCTCACATCATTCACACCGCTGGTGCTGGCGTTTAATCGACTCCGATATCCAGCCGCGCACATGGTCTTGGTTACCTGGACGACGGAAGATCCGCTTCATGTTGAGGCTTGTCGACCTTGGGTAGATCGGCTTGAGCAGATATCGCCCCCTCCACCCAATGGTTACGACACGCGCAACTACATAACGCGCTCATGCAAGGTTGCCAGCCGTTTGATGCAAGAAGCGGGTGTACGTTATGTTGTCCGTTCCCGAACCGATGCAGTTCTGACTGGGTCTATTTATCGCACGCTAGAACGTCTCTACGGCGATGGGAGAAGAAACAAGGGAAAGATAGGGGTATTCCTTCAGGCGTCATGGGCCTACATTCCTTTCCATTTTTCCGACAAGCTAATGATTTGCAGGACGGAAGATATGGTGCAGCTCTGGTCCTTGCCAGAGGATGAGCGTGGTGCGGAGAGTTTTCCCAGGTCATTGACGGACCCAGATTTTCTAAGAATTAATTTTCTGGATTTTCGGCACTACTCATGGGAGGCGCGGTTGTGGAGCACATATGCCCGGAAAATTGGGTATGCCGCTGAATCACTAGAGGATGCATATCGGTTCGCTCGGGAGCAGTTAATTGAGATTGACTCCGACATGCATATGTTCTCAATTAAGCACATTCCTTTGTTCAACCTCAAGCTACGCTCTATGCTGGAGCCCTCGCAGGAATGGTGGCAAGAGGTGCATAGTGATTTTGACGGTGCGCTGGGACATTTGCGCACAATCTCTGCATCTGGAATGACAATGGCCGATTTTCTTGCTAAACGGGTTGGCTAAAGCTGGATCTGTCCTTGTAGACCGCCATGAAATTCATCCCTAACGATCCGCGTATATGGCCGCGCCTTTGACCGTGTTGGGTGGCGGAATCGCTGGGCTTGCTGCCAGTGCGGCCGCGAGGGAGTGCGGGTCTAGCGCGATCGTCTATGAGGCTGCGCCACGCGCGGGCGGTTTGCTGGATGCGATTGAGGTGAACGGCTATCGGTTTGATAAAGCGGTTCATCTTTCATTTGCGGATCAAGCAGAAGTGCGTAAGGTTTTCGATGCTACGCCCTACTTGACGCACTACCCCATACCTCGGTGTGTGGAACATCCTTATTGGCTTAAATACCCGGTGCAGAACAATCTGTACGCATTGCCTATCGAGGAACGTATAAGCTTGCTTGAAGGGTTTATCGAGCGCCCAGATAGCGAAATCTATAGCTATAAGGACTGGCTGGTACGCCAATTTGGCAAGCCGTTTTCTGCCCGCTTTTCTGAACGTTATACCAATAAGTATTGGACAGTTTCAGCAGAGGAGTTAGGGGTTGACTGGATTGGCCCCCGTATCCATCGACCTGATCTGAAGGAGGTGCTGCGTGGCGCGATGACGGATAGTACGGAGAACGTCTACTACGCGCCTGTTATGCGATATCCAGAAAGAGGTGGATATCGGGCTTTCATTGACCCCCTTATTGCTGCTGCTGACATTCGATTGAGTCACCTTGTAAATAAGATAGATGCGTGCGCTAAACGTTTGTATTTCGCGAATGGTGTTGCAGCGGAATATGAGCAGCTCGTTTCGACCTTGCCTTTGCCTGCGTTGGTGGAGCTCATAGAAGATGTACCGCCAGATATTCTTCAGGCCGCCCGTACCCTGGTTGCCACCACTGTTGATCTCATCTCGATTGGCATACGGAAGCCAAATGTCTTCTCGGATTTATGGTTTTATATTTACGATGAAGATGTGCTGGCTGCCAGAGCAAACTGTCCGGGCGCACAGTCCGCAGATAATTGCCCGCAGGGGGCTTCCTCTATTCAGTTCGAGATATATGGGTCTGCGCGCCGTCCACTTGGACTCGACGTTGCGGCAATGAAAGAAAATTGCAAGTACGCCTTGCATAAGTGGGGTTTCATAAACCTGGAAGACATAGAGGTTGTTCACCACCATCACATTAGCTATGGCAACGTGATTTTTGAACAAGGCATGGAACTGCAGCGCGGCAAAATCCGCCAATGGTTGGCAGGTATCGGAATTGAGGTTGCTGGCCGTTTTGGTGAATGGGATTATCTTTGGAGTCACCAGGCATTCATGAGCGGGGCCAACGCGGCTAGACGCGCTCTCAATGAACGTCTTTGACGCGGCCCCAAATTACCTTGCGCACTACCGCTGTGGCGCTTCCCATACTGTGGGGTCGATCACCGGTACGCAGCGCATGATTTCACCCGGGCGATAGGGCAATGCTCCAGGCCGAAGTTGACTTCGAGCATTCCAGGTTGCCCACCATGTCGTAGCAAATTGCAGTATTGATATCGGTTGCCCGGAGCCTAAATTGCGCACCCACGGAATTCCTGCAACTACATCTTGACGTTCAATAGCGGCGTGGAAAGCTTGGACCACTCTTTCGACTGGTATGTAGTCTCGAATTTGTTCCCCGGGCGTAATTGAAAAGTCCTCGTTCCTAAGGGCCGCATGGCGCAGAGATGGCCAGAAATTTTCCGAGTACTGCCCATCTCCAAAGGCTGAAAAGATGCGCAGATAGCACAACTCCATCTTGTTTTCGGTAGCGAATGCGCTTGCACATGCGAACCCAGCAGCCTTTGATGCGGCATAGCCATATGTCGGCAGCAGCGGCGCATCGTGTGGGATAAAGTCAAAAAAATCAGCTGAACGGCCATACTCCGTTGAGCTTCCCGCCAAGACACCGCGCCGCACACCGGCTTGCTTTGCCGTTGTCATCAGCTGTAGCAGCACAGTCACGTTCCAATAAAAGAGTTTGGTCCATTCAGCTTGCTGGGGTGGCACGCCCGGTGATGCGAGATGCACCAGGACATCCACGCCAGCCAGATCTGTGGGGTCCAGGTTGTCCATCGCCTTGCAGATCCACGTGAGCCGTGGATGGCTAAAGGCGAGCAAACTGTGCTGACGGCAGAGTGCGGTTACCCGGTGTTCCGTATTCGTTAGCGCTGCGAGTAAGTGCCGACCTATAAAACCGGTTCCACCCGTTAGGAAAATGTGCATGCGTGGGTTGCTGGCGGCTGTAAGTTAAAAACCGGTTGCTAAAAATTTACGCCGAAGTAGGCTTCGATCTTGTCTGCTACAAAATCCAGCATGGTGCTTGTCAACGCGGGTTGTACTCCTACCCAGAATGTGTTGTTCATGACTTTGTCTGTGCGTTCCAGGCTGCCGCTGATGCGGTAACGCGTGCCTTGCATTGATGGTTGGCGTGTGAGGTTGCCTGCGAACAGTAGCCTCGTGCCAATTTGGCTTTGGTCTAGGTACTTTAGTAAGTCGACGCGGCGGCTGTCGGCATTTTCGCGTAGGGTTAATGGAAACCCGAACCAGGACGGCTGCGACTTCGCGGTGGGTTGCGGCAAGATGAGAAACTGCTCGCAGCTTTGCAGTCGCGCATACAAATGGTCGAAATTGTTCTGGCGCGCTGTAATAAATCCGGGCAATCGGTCCATTTGCGCGAGGGCACAGGCCGCCTGCATATCAGTGATTTTGAGGTTGTAGCCGATATGCGAATAGGTGTACTTGTGGTCGTAGCCGGGAGGTAGATCACCCAGTTGCCAGCCATACCGCTGACCGCATGTGTTGTCCGTGCCTGGTGCGCAATAACAGTCTCGACCCCAGTCGCGCAAGGAGGTGACAATTCTGCAAAGCTCGTCGTTATTGGTGAATACTGCGCCCCCTTCGCCCATGGTTATGTGGTGCGCTGGGTAAAAGCTGAGGGTGCCGATATCCCCAAATGTGCCCACGATGTGTCCGTCGTACGTGGCTCCTAGCGCGTCGCAGCAATCTTCTACCAGCCAGAGTCCGTATTTCTTGCACAACGCTTGTACGGCATCCAGGTTGTAGGGGTTGCCCAGCGTGTGGGCCAGCATGATGGCTTTGGTCCGTGGCGAAATGGCAGCTTCGATCAACGATGCGTCTATGTTGTATGTGCCTAGCTCTACATCCACAAATACAGGTACGGCACCGTTTTGGAGTATGGGGTTGACCGTTGTCGGAAAGCCTGCTGCCACCGCAATGACCTCATCGCCTGGCTGAATGGCACGATCGCCCAGGACTGGTGATGTCAGCGCGGTGAAAGCTAGAAGGTTTGCGGATGATCCGCTGTTGGTGGTCATAGCATGCCGGACGCCGAGAAAGTCTCTCAAGCGTTTTTCGAAAGCATCGTTAAAGCGGCCAGTAGTAAGCCAGCCGTCTAGAGACGCTGCGACCATATTCTGCAACTCAGCTTCGCCAATCACCTTCCCAGAGGGGGGGATGGCAGTGGCTCCCGGCAAAAAGGGTTTAGGTCGGTATGCGTGGGTAGCGAATTCGCTGACAAGAGTGGCGATCTGTTCGCGAAGCTGATTCAGTTTATCCATCTGTAAGTATTAAAACTAGGCAAAGAATCGCTCTGCGGTCAAGTGATATTCGGCTTGCTGGTTTGACCGACCCAGAAAGGCGGTGGTTAGCGAAGTGCAGCTCAGACTTATTTTCGACAAATTGAGTCGTCTCTTTAGGCGCAAGCATCGTTCTTGATGGTATTTGAAATCAAGATTGGTTGCGAGCGAAGTAGACGAGATTGATTCGCTTGGATTGTGGCAGCATCTTGGAGTGCCTTTTGTGCGGTCAATATATGGCTCAGATGACTTGAGTGGGGGCATGCCCTTGTTTGGTCTGAGCCATCGGGTGTCGTCGAGTATGCCCTGCGCTCCCTAGTCAAAACCTTTTTTGCTATTAATTAGATAGCTGGAGGTGCTTTCATTAATTGCGGTAGATGCACTTTTTTAAATTGAAAAGGCCCCGAAGGGCCTTCTTAATTACGCGCCGATTGGCTTATTGCTGCAGCAGTGTCAACACGCCCTGGGGCAGCTTGTTGGCCTGGGCCACCATGGCGGTACCGGCTTGTTGCAGGATCTGGGTGCGCGAGAGGTTGGCGGTTTCTTGCGCAAAGTCGGCATCTACGATGCGGCCCTTGGCTGCGGCCAGGTTTTCCACCTGGATGCTGATGTTACTTACCGCACTTTCAAAACGACTCTGCAAGGCGCCCAAGTTGGCGCGTGCCGAGTTGACTTGGTTGATGGCGCTGTCGATCTTCTTGATAGCCACCCAGGCGTCGCGCTGGGTGGTGATACTCAGTGTGTCAATGCCCATGGCATCGGTCGATGTGCTGGTGGCACTCACCTTCGAGCCCATGCTGGTGGCCGCCTCGCCAGTGGTCGACAGCGAGAACCCCGACAAGGTGATGGTGGAGGGGTCGCCATTGCTGTCCAGCTTCGAGGACATCAGGTCTATGCGGTAGGTTTGGTCCGGGTTTTGCGATAGGTAGGCTGTCACCCCAGTATCGGCTGCCTTCCTGTTGATTGCCTCGACCACTTGGCCCATACGCTCCGAGCCTGAACTTGCAACCGGTATCGAACCTAGGTCCACGGAAGTGGAGGCACCAGCGACCGATATGGTCAGGGTGTTAGACGGAATCGAGGTCAGTGTGCTTACAGAACTGGCGTTTACCGCGCTGGCCGACTGGTCGTAGGCATAGGCGATGTGGGACAGGCCTGTAGCAGTGGAGTTGGTCAATGCGCCCAGCGAGGCGACGTCGCCGGAGTTGGCGCCGACTTGGAATACGGCTCCGGCGAACGATCCATCAAGAATTTTGGTGCCGTTGAATGTCGTTTGCTTGGCGATCCGATCTACTTCGTCCGTCAGCTGGGAGACTTCAGCTTGCAGTGCCTTACGATCGTCGGCGCTGTTGGTGGCGTTACCGGCCTGCACGGCTAGTTCCCGCATACGTTGCAGCATGTCGCCGACCTTGCCTAACGCGCCTTCAGCCGTTTGTGCCAGCGAGATGCCGTCATTGGCGTTGCGCGAGCCGACGGAGAGGCCGCGGATCTGGGTAGCCATGCGCTCGGAGATCGCCAGGCCAGCGGCGTCGTCCTTGGCGCTATTCACGCGCAAACCTGAAGACAGGCGCTGCATCGAGGTGGCCAGCCCCATGGCATTATTTGCCAGGTTTCGCTGGGCATTGAGCGAATTGATGTTCGTGTTGATCGTTGCAGCCATTGCGAAGCTCCTTGAGAGATGAAAGTTGGCCAAAGCCGGTTCGGATCAGCTCAGCTGGCCAACGACCATGAGCGGTAACTCAATTGTGTTTATTCGAGTCCGTGACAGTCCTTGGATAAGCGGCACAAATCACCGGCTATTTACATGCCTAGCCCTAAAGTTTTGCTGAGGACACCCGAAAACATACTCAACGGGCCTTTTCAATGGTTCGTCATTGAACTCAACCTTTCAGGAGCTTTGAAATGTCCACAACTATCAATACGAACATCAATTCGCTGAACGCTCAGCGTAATCTGATGTCGTCCGCCGGCTCGTTGGCCACGTCTATGCAGCGCCTGTCTTCAGGTTTGCGCGTGAATAGCGCCAAGGACGATGCTGCTGGCCTGGCTATTGCCGAGCGCTTCAACAGTCAGATCAAGGGTCTGACGGTAGGTTCGCGTAACGCCAATGACGGCATCTCGCTGGCGCAAACGGCTGAAGGCGCGTTGGGCAAGGTCGGCGACATGCTGCAACGTATGCGGGAACTGGCTGTGCAGGCTAGTAATGCCACCAACAGCAAGGATGACCGCAAGGCGTTGCAGGCCGAAGTTTCTCAGCTCACCGATGAAGTTGACCGGATCGCCAAGCAAACTACCTTCAACGGCAAGAAGTTGCTAGACGGATCGTTCGCAGGTGCGGCCTTCCAAGTGGGCGCCAATGCTGGTGACACGATTACAGTGGGTAAGCTAACCAACTCTGCTGCTACCGGGTTGTCACAAGTTGCGTATGGTTTCGATGCCACTGCCAGCGCAGTGGATGCTAGTTCCGTGAGCACCTTGACGTCGATCAACAGCGGAACTTTGAGTATTTCGACGGTCGGGGGCACATCCGTGGATCTGGGGGTGGTTGCTGCTGCCAGCTCTGGTGCAGAGCGTATGGGTCAGGTGGTGGAGGCGATTAACCGTAAAACGGCCGATACCGGTGTGACGGCGTTCCTGTCGCAAAACGACACGGGGACTTACCGTATCGACTTGCTGTCGTCCAAGTTGGCCACGGACGGCACTGCGGTGTCCGCGACATTGACGGGCTTCAGCACGGCGACCACGGGGGTTGCGGCTGGTGCGATGCAAAGCCAATTGAACGCGACAAGCACTACGACCGATGCGCTGGGTATTGACACCCTTACGATTGACACGCAGCGTAACGCCTGGGTGGCCATCAAGAAGCTGGACTCGGCGATCAACCAGGTCAATAGCGCACGAGCTCAGTTGGGCGCTTTGCAAAGCCGGTTCGACAGTGCTACCGGCAACATCGCGATCAACGTGGAAAACCTTTCCGCTTCTCGCGGCCGTATTGTGGACGCTGACTTCGCCCAAGAAACCGCTAACTTGTCGCGCACGCAGATTCTGCAGCAGGCCGGTACCGCGATGGTGGCGCAGGCTAACAAGCTGCCGCAAAGTGTGTTGTCCTTGCTGCAATAAGGCTGACAGCACCGTAAATAGGTGCTAAAACGAAAAGGCGGATAAAGGCACCCCCTTTATCCGCCGTTTTGCGTTCCGAAATGCAGGTACAAATATGCCTGTTCGTTTCGTTGTAGCAAGCATCCGTCCTGGAGGTCATCATGGGCATTACATCAACCGGCGTTGGAAGTGGTTTGGACGTCGAGTCCATCATCACCAAACTGGTAGCGTTGGAAAAGCAGCCCCTGACGACGTTGCAGGCCAAGGCGGCGGTCATTCAGACGCAGATTTCCGACTATTCCCAGGTTAAGTCGCTGGTGTCCACCTTGTCGGATGCGGCCTCCAAGATCACGCTAGACAGCGGCTGGAGCAGTGTCAAAGTCAGCTCGTCCAATAGCTCGGTGACTGCGTCAGTCACGGGCTATGCGAGTGCGACCAGCTTCAGTGTGGGTGTGTCCCAGTTGGCGAAGGCCCAGTCTGTAGCTTCGACTGCCGTGACGGCCGGCGCTGCATTTGGCACGGCTGGGACGCTGACTTTGCAGACGGGAACCTGGCAGGCTGATAATTCTTTTGTGGCCGGTACTGCCTCCAGCGTATCGGTTGCTGTCACTGCAACTGACACCATGGCTCAGATTGCAACCAAGATCAACGATTCCGGGGCCGGCTTGATTGCCACCGTCTTGACGGACGCCACGGGTGATCGTTTGATGTTGCGCTCTGCTACCACGGGAGCAGCTGCCGGTTTTCGCGTGCAGGTAGCCGATAGTGACGGCACGAATACGGATAGCGCAGGTTTGTCCAAGCTGGGCTTTGATTTGGCGGCGACCACAGCGTACGGGATGGCTGCCAATACGTACCAGGCGGCCCAGAATGCCAAGGCAACTATCAACGGCATTTCGGTGAGCTCGGCTACGAACGCCTTCTCAGGTGTGATTGCTGGCATGACGATTAATGCATCTGCCGTTACTACATCTGATGCGGAAGTATCCAGCACCATTGATAAGACTGCACTGACAACCAATATCCAGGCGTTTGTGGATGCCTACAACGCGGTCAACAAGTACCTTGCGGATGCGACTGCGTATGACGACACGACCAAGAAGTCTGGAGATTTGCAAGGTGACTCCACGGCAATAGGCTTGCGCAACTCATTGCGTTCCGCCATGGCGAGCGGTACGGGAACGAGTACTACCAATGGCTCTGGCACGTATTCGCGTTTGTCGGAAATTGGTATTTCGCTAGGTCGAGATGGCAACTTTACGGTGGATGCCACCAAACTGGGGACGGCTTTGAATACGCCGGATAACGTCAAAGCTTTATTTGCCCAGAAGAATACAAACGTGTCTACCAACGGTATTGCCCGCAAGGTCAAGACCTTTGCCGATGGCTTGCTGGCTTTTGACGGGGGGCTGAATAACAAATCTGATGCCTTGGCTGCGGCAGTTAAGCGCAATTCCACGGACCAAGACACGGTTACGGCGCGCGCTGCCTCGGTAGAAAAGCGCTTGCGTCAGACTTATACCGCTTTGGATACCAAGATGGCGGGCTTGACTGCCTTGAATTCGTACATCACGCAGCAGGTCACTATTTGGAACGGCAGCAGCAAGTAAGCGTGGCGCTATTGATTGAATCGGTGGGTACTTTTTTTAACAATTTGACTTGAGTTTTTTCGTGCTGTGTCGATAACTAATACAACAAGCCCAATGGACGCTACCACCATGTTTACTCCAGTCAGTGCACGCGCAGCTTCTGCATACAAACGAGTTGGTGCACAAACCAGCATCGAAGGCGCAAGCCCCCATCAAGTGATTTGCTTGCTGTTTGAAGCCTTGCTGCGCTCCCTGCAAAGCGCACGCGGTGCCTTGGCGCGCGGAGATATTGAAACCAAAGGCGAGGCGATCGGCAAAGCTGTTCGCATCCTGGAGGAGGGGCTGAAGTCCGGCCTGGATATGGACGCAGGAGGTGAACTGGCCGTGAACTTGAATGGTGTATACAACTACAGTATTTTGCGACTGACGACTGCCAACCTCAAGAACGATGCCTCCTTGATTGAGGAGGTAACCCAATTGATCGTGCCGGTGTTTGATGCCTGGAAAAGCATCAATGTGCCTTCGGTTGGTAACGCTTGAATTTAGACCTATTGCTGGATTTACACCATGTCGCAACTCTTGATTGACTATTACAAAGCCATCGAAGACAGCAGCCACAAGATGCTGCAGGCTGCCCAAGTTGAAGATTGGGATGAGGTAGTGCGTTATGAGGGTGCGTGCGCGGTGCTGATCGAGCAGCTGCGCCACCAGTCTTATGCCGAACAGCTAACGCCTGAAGACAAAACAGAAAAGGCTCGCATCATGCAGCGGATCTTGCGCAATGACGCCGAGATACGTTACCTGACAGAGCCTTGGATTCAACAGTTTGAGCATCTGCTGGAGCGCCGGCCCCAGGTGGTTCACTGAAGAGTGGAGGGGCACGGCGCCTGGCGCGTCCGTGAGCCCCGGTTATGCAGGTGTCAGACCTGCATATTCATGATGTCGCTATACGCCTGCACCATGCGGTTGCGTACATGTAGAGTCGCCTGAAAGCCAATTTGCGCTTTCTGGATCGCGACCATGGTTTCTTCCAGGCTCACATTGGGGTTCTCCATTTGAACCTCTTGCTGTAGCTGGGTAGCCGTATTTTGCGCATTGCTCACATCTTTCAACGCGCCTTTGAGGGCGGTTGAAAAGCCGGCGCTTTCCACGCCACCCGCAGCTGTGGGGTTGGGGCGGAGGGTTGATCCTGCACGGGGGATCGGGGTGCTCGAAATGGGTGACAAGCGGAGATCCATAGCGATTTCTCCAGGGTAATGGTCCTATGCAGCGATCGTAGCCAGGCGAGCGCGATAGCATTGGGTGAAATGGTGGCCAAAACAGGGGCTTATCACGCTGCTGTTTTGGGGGCTTGGCAGAATAATCACCCCAGTTCGTGGAGCAAGCTCGCGCCATACCGACCCGGAAAGCATGATGTCTGCAGTCGCCGAAATTCCCGTTAGCTCTTCGCCATTTGCTGAAAGACTGGCCAAGCTAGACCGCACCCAGCGTTTGCGCTTGGGGGCAGGGTTGGTGCTGCTGGTCTTGGTGGTCCTTGCCGGTATTCTTATGAGTGGGCGGCAAGAGTATCGCGTGCTGTATACAAATCTGGCGGACAAGGATGGCGGTGCCATCGTGGCTCAACTGAGCCAGATGAACGTACCGTACAAGTACACGGAGGGCGGCGGTGCCATCCTGGTGCCTGCGGACCGAGTGCACGACACTCGTTTGCGCCTGGCTTCCTTGGGTTTGCCTAAATCCTCGGTCTCAGGTTTTGAGATCATGGAAGCGAATCGCTTCGGCATGACCCAGTTTCAAGAGCGGCTGGCCTTTCAGCGTGGCTTGGAGGGCGAGTTGACGCGCTCTATCCAGGCCTTGTCGTCCGTGTCCAGTGCCCGGGTGCATCTGGCGCTGCCTAACCAGAACGGCTTTTTCAGAGAGCAGCAGAAGCCATCCGCTTCCATTTTGGTAAGCCTGAACCCAGGCCAGACCCTGGATCGCGCTCAGTTGGCGGGCATCGTGCACCTGGTTGCTTCCAGTGTGCCCGAGATGCAGCCCAGTGCAGTCAGTGTGCTGGATGACACCGGCAAGCTGTTATCGCAGTCACCTGACGGCGCGGCTGGCGCGGATGCGGAGCAGTTGCAATATGTGCAAAGAATTGAGCAGCAGTACAGCCGTCGCATTCTGGATATGCTTGAGCCGATTGTGGGTCGGCAAAATGTCAAAGCCCAGGTGACTGCCGAGGTGGACTTTTCACAAGTTGAATCCACTGCGGAAATGCACAAGCCCAATCTTTCACCTGACACCAGCGCGGTGCGCAGCCAGCAAGTGGTTGAGTCCGGGGCTGGCGCGGGTTCTGGCAATCCGGCAACGGGCATTCCTGGTGCGACGACCAACCAGCCCCCTGCATCCTCTGCGGCTCCGATCAATGGCGCGTCTTCGCCTCTGACGGTGGCTGGTGCTGGCGCTGCGGGGGCGAATGCAACTCCAGCCAAGCGTGAGTCGGTCACCAATTACGAGGTTGACAAGACGGTACGCGTGGTGCGCGGTGGCTCTGGTTCTATCAAGCGTTTGAGTGCCGCTGTGGTGGTGAACCACATGGCGTCAGAGGATGACAAAGGCAAGCCGACCTCCAAGGCATTGAGCGATCAGCAGATTGAACAGATGACCGCTTTGGTGCGTGAGTCGATTGGCTTCAACAAGGACCGTGGCGACTCCGTGAATCTTATGAATGCGCCGTTCATGGTTGAAGGTGCAGTGGTGGATGACACGCCTCTCTGGAAGCAGCCGCAGGCACTGGAAGTAGCGCGCAGCCTGGCTTGGCCAATTGGGACCGTGATTTTGGCGGCGCTGGTGTTGTTTGGCTTGGTCCGCCCTGGGATGAAAACCATGATGGCGCCCAAGGTAGAGCCTTTGGCGGTGGGCGCTGTGGGGCCGGATGGTTTGCCTGTACTGGCTGGTCCTGGCGGACAGTTGGATGCGATGGTGGCGGAAGATCCTCAGCGCCCCATGTTGATGGGACCCGGCGGCGTGCCCATGCTTGGGCCGACGGACCACCAAGTGCGGCTGGAAGACGCGCGGCAGTTGGCTAGAACGAACTCCACTGCGGTTGCAAATATTGTCCGTGGGTGGATTAATGGGGAATCCAACACTTGAGCGCTATTTACTGAAGGACCACCATGGATGAACAAGGTCTCACCGACGCCGCCATTTTCCTGATGTCCTTGGGTGAAGAGGAGGCGGCCGAGGTTTTTAAACATTTCTCCCCCAAGGAAGTACAAAAGCTGGGGGAAACCATTGCCAAATCCAAAGCGGTCACGCGCGACAAGGTAGATGAGGTGCTGTTGCGCTTCACCAATGCGGCGGCGGCCCAAAGCTTGTTGGTTACCGATACTGGAGACTACGTCAAGGCCGTGCTGCGGCGGGCCTTGGGGGATGACAAGGCTTCCTTGCTGATTGATCGTATCTTGCTGGGTGGCGACGTATCGGGCATCGAAAGTCTGAAATGGATGGATCCGTTGTCAGTGGCGGAGCTTTTGCGCAATGAGCATCCCCAAATTGTGGCAGCCATTTTGGTTCATCTGGACTATGAGCAGTCGGCGGCCATTTTGAAGCAACTGACCGAACGGCAGCGTAATGAGGTGCTGCTCCGGGTGGCAACGCTGGAGGGGATCCAGCCTACGGCGCTGAAAGATCTGAACGAAGTGTTGTTCAAGGTGCTTGCGGGCGGCGACAAAATTCGGAAAACATCCCTCGGCGGTGTCAAAACGGCGGCGGAAATCATCAACTTGCTGGGTGCCAATATCGAAGGTACGGTCATTGAGTCGATCAAGGGCTTTGACTCTGATCTGGCGCAGAAGATTGTGGACAAGATGTTTGTCTTCGACGATGTCATCAAGCTGGACAACAAGTCCATCCAGTTAGTGCTGAAGGAAGTTGCATCCGAGACTTTGATCGTGGCATTGAAGGGTGCATCTCCCGAGCTGAAGGAAAAGATACTGGCCAATATGTCGAGCCGCGCGGCAGAAACCATGCGCGAGGATCTCGAGTCGCGTGGCCCCATGAGGTTGTCCGAGGTCGAGGCCCAGCAAAAGGACGTGCTCAAAATTGTGCGCCGTCTGGTGGACGAGGGTCAGGTTGTAATCGGATCGGGCGGCGATGACAGCTTTGTCTAAAAGCCGCACCCATTCGCGCTTTATTCCCAGTGAGGAAATCGGCGCCGTCGCGGAATGGCAATTTGGTTCAGTAGGCGATCCTGTGCTGGTGATCGAGCAGTTGCCAGAGCCCGTGTTGGCGGAGCCGGAAGAGCCAGAGCAGGTGCGCCTTGACCGCGCCTGGGCCGAAGGTCACGACGCTGGATTAGCGCAAGGCCATGCGGAGGCTACCCTCGAAGGTAACCAAAGACTGGATGATTTTGTCCAGAGCCAAGGTGTGGAGACTGCAGAGAAGCTGGCGGAGTTGTTCTCTGCCATGCAGGAGCGGCTCGAACAAGCAGAGCAAGATATTGCCCGCCAGGTTTTGGATCTCGCTTGTAGCTTGGCGCGGCAGGTGGTGCGTCGAGAGCTGAGCCTGGATCCTGTTGCATTGATTCCTGTGGTGCGTGAAGCTTTAGATATGCTGGTCATGGACGGTAAGAAGGCGGTGGTCAAGCTCAATCCCCAGGACTGGGCGGTGCTGGAGGCCCCTTTGAAAGAAGCCTTACCCTTGCCTGCAGTTACCTGGCTGACCGACCCCTCTGTAAGGCGCGGCGGGTGTCTGATTGAGTCTGGTGGGATGGTGATTGACGGCACTTTGTCTAAACGCTGGGAGAGGGCCGTAGCCCAATTGGGTTTGGCGTCTGCTTGGGTGGAGCCGGACGATGGCGCGTGAAGATGCGGTCGCCTGGAGTCGTTTCATGGATGATGCATTGCAGCGTGTCCAAGTCGGTACTGTGCTGGAGGCTCGGGGCACACTGACTCGATTGGCAGGCTTGGTGCTCGAGGCTGTAGGTATTCGCGTTCCGGTGGGCTCGCAGTGCAATGTCGTGATGGATGGCGTGGCCCCGGTGTTGGTAGAGGTGGTGGGGTTTTCCAATGATCGGGCCTATTTGATGCCTGCGGGAGATGTTCACGGTTTGTGCAGTGGTGCTAGCGTGGTGCCAGCTCCGCCTTATGTTTCCATTCCACGCTTAGGCGACACGCCGCGGGACGTGGTTGCCGCCGCTGCTGGTGTGCTGCGCTTGCCGCTGGGTGATGGCTTATTGGGGCGTGTAGTCGATGCGCAGGGTGTGCCGTTGGATCACGGCGGGCCTATTCTGGATGTTGTAGCGGAACCCTTAGACCGCCAGCCCATCAATGCTATGGACCGAGATCCTGTGCGGGAGCCACTGGACACGGGTGTGCGCGCCATCAATGGCATGCTGACAGTGGGGCGTGGTCAGCGTATCGGCTTGTTTGCCGGCTCGGGTGTGGGCAAAAGCGTTTTGCTGGGCATGATGGCGCGCTACACCAAGGCGGACGTGATTGTGGTGGGGCTGATTGGCGAGCGGGGCCGTGAAGTCAAGGAGTTCGTCGAGGACATTCTGGGTGCTGAAGGTCGAGCGCGCTCCGTGGTTGTCGCGGCACCTGCAGATGCACCTCCTTTGCTGCGCTTGCAAGGGGCTGCTTATGCGACGGCAGTGGCGGAGCATTTTCGGGACCAAGGACAGCATGTTTTGCTGCTGATGGATTCGTTGACCCGGTTCGCGATGGCCCAGCGGGAGATTGCCCTGGCGATCGGTGAGCCGCCGGCGACCAAGGGTTACCCGCCTTCTTGTTTTGCGAAATTGCCGCAGCTGGTCGAACGCAGCGGGAATGGGCTCAATGGCGTGGGGTCGATCACCGCGTTCTACACCGTATTGTCGGAAGGTGATGACCAGCAGGATCCGATTGCCGATGCTGCCCGCGCTATTTTGGACGGCCATATCGTGCTGTCACGATCCTTGGCCGAGGCGGGACACTTCCCTGCGATTGACATCGAGCAGTCTGCATCTCGTGTCATGCACAACGTGGTGACACCTGAGCATTTTGAGTTGGCAAGGCGTTTTCGTGTCATTAATTCGCGGTATCAGAAGGGGCGAGATCTTCTGCAAATTGGTGCCTATGCCATGGGTTCGGATCCTGGTTTGGACGAGGCTATCCGTTTGAACGAGGGTATGACGGAGTTCTTGCAGCAAGGTATGTATGCCTCCAGTACGCTGGAGCAAAGCGTGCAGGGTATGGATCGCGCCATTGCGCGCCAGGCGGCCGCTCGATGACGTTGCTAAAGACCTTGGCCGTGGCGGTGAATGTTGCCAGCACTAAGCGAGATGCTGCAAGTCAGGCGGTTGGGCATGCGCAGCAACGCTATATTGCGGCCCGCGATCAGTTGCATCAACTGGAAACCTACGCCAAGGAGACGGAAGACCGCTGGATGACGCAAGCGCAGACTTGTGCTGTACCTGAGTTGATGCGTCACCACTACCAGTTCATGGAGCGGCTGGAACAAGCCATGCAAATGCAGCGAGGCATGCTGGCCGAGGAGGCTCGGCGCGTTGATGTCGTAAAAAAGCAGTTGGCTGAAGCTGAAATACGTTTGGCGACGCTGAAGCAGATATGTCTTAAAAAGCAGCAAGAGGTGGATCGTGCGCAGAGCCGTCGTGAGCAAAAGCAAACCGATGAGTTTGCTGCGCAGCGCTTTGGAAAATCGGTAGATCAACAGTTTGGCGAGGTAACTTTATGAGCATTGAAAGCGTTTCAGCAATTCCGGTGCCCAGGGTTGCCGAGGCTGTGCCCGGCGCAGCAAAATCCACCGCGCCGGAGAAGGAGCCCAAAGGGTTCTCTGACGTCATGAATGGCCTGGATGCTGGCGAAGATGATGCACCTTCGGATCAGGCGTCACAGACCGAGGGCGCAAAAGACGCGGACTCGGTCGGTGATAAAAAGGCAGCCAAAAAGCTGCCTAGCAAAAAAATCATGGCCGACGGTGCTGCGCCTGACGCGGCCATGGTGATTGCCAGCTTCATCCAGCCAACAGTGCCGCCTACCAACGCTGCCCCCGTCGATGCTGCCGTAACGCAGGATGGCATGGCTGCAGAGTCGCTCGCCTTGGTCGCGAATGCTGGGGGGGGGGCTGCGACCGCTGCGGCAGATGTGCGTTCGCAGGCTTTGGCTGTGGATGCGCGGGCCAATTCTGTCGGTTTGGCCAACTATGCGTCGGTATTCGAGCAGATCCAGAGTCGCATGGCGAAGAGGGATTCATCGTCCGTCGAATTGGCGCAGTCTGCCCAGCCGGGCGCTGAGGTTGGTTTAAAAGGGGGGGCAAAACCCACGCTGGGTACTGCGGCTGCGGATGCCCGGTCAGATCGTTTGAGTAGTCTGGGGAGCGGTGCTTTCGTGTTGCCTGTTGCTGAGCCTTCTGCAATGCAGGCCGTTACGGACGCCACTGAGGCGCTGAAGCTTGCCTCGGTGGATACGAAGATCGGTGAAGCGGGCAAGTCCTCAGAGGGGATGCATGCCCCGCAGCATTTCACCCCAACCGTTCAGTTTGAGAGCACATCCAAATCTGTGGATCTATCTCAGGCGAGTCCGGAGAGGGCCGTTGCGGACCAGGTCAGCTATTGGATTTCACAAGGGGTGCAGAATGCGGAGCTGACGTTCAATGGGATGGACTCTCAACCTGTGGAGGTCCATATTTCTTTGTCTGGCAACGAGGCCCACGTTGCTTTCCGTTCGGACCAAGCTGAAACCCGTGATTTTTTAACTGGTGCATCCGGGCATCTGAAGGACCTGTTGCAAAGCGAGGGTATGGTGCTTTCGGGAATGTCGGTCGGCTCATCCGGCGCAGAAAACTCAGGTGCCCGCGAGCGTAGAGCGCCGTCAGAAACTGCACAACGCAATACGCGACAGGCGCGTGAAGAGGTTGTGGTCAGACCTGTTGCCCTACCCAGGGCCTCGGGGCGCGCTGTCGATCTTTTTGTCTAGCGCAGGCCTATGGGCCGGTAGCGATACGATTGCAGCTGTTTTTCGGCGCTTATCTGGCTATCGCATATTTTGTGTGGCTCAATAATGGGCCCATACGATTGAATTGATGTTGAGGATCAATCGATGTTGATCCTATCTGGAAGGAATTATTGTGTCTGCACCTGCTGCCGCTGATGCAACTGCGCCCAAGCCCAAGGGTAAAAAAATGATCGTCATCATTGTGGCGGTTGTGTTGATCTTGGTCTTGGCGGGTGGCGGTTGGTTTTTCTTTTTACGCCATTCTGCGACTGCAGAAGATGGTGAGGAAGCTGCGCCTGCGGCGCACGCCGAGGCCAAGCATGGGGCGCCACCCGTATTTCTGCCCATGGACAATATGGTTGTGAATTTGGCTGATCCTGGCGGTGAGAAGTTTGCCCAGATCGGTGTCACGATCGGAGTGGATGATCAGCATGTGTCGGATGCTGTGAAAGCTTATTTGCCAAGCATACGCAGTGCAATTTTGTTACTTATTTCGCAGCGAACATCGGACGAGCTGTTGAGTAAAGAAGGCAAAGAGAAGCTGGCGCGAGACATATTGCGCGAGGTTTCTACTCCACTTGGTTATGAGGTTGAAGACGTAGATGCTGAAGAGGCCGCGGCTGATGCCCCAAAGAAGAAGACCTCCAAAAAGAAGCGCGCCGCACCGGCCAATCCCATACAGAGTATTCTTTTTTCGAGTTTTATCATCCAATGATGGCTGACCACGGAGTCACTTCATGAGTGAATCATTCTTATCGCAAGAAGAGGTTGATGCCCTGCTGGAAGGGGTGACCGGCGAAAGTCAAAAAGCGGCTGAAGAGGTTTTCGAGACTGGGGAGATTCGCAACTACGATATCTCCAGCCAGGAGCGAATTGTCCGTGGTCGGATGCCCACCATGGAAGTGGTCAATGAGCGCTTCGCTCGAAACTTTCGCATTGGTTTGTTCAACTTCATCCGCAGGAGCCCCGAGGTGTCCGTTGGTACCGTGTCGGTTCGGCGTTATAGCGCTTTTCTGCGTGAGTTGGCGGTGCCAACCAATTTCAATATCATGGCCATTCGCCCGTTGCGCGGCAGTGGCCTGATTGTGTGCGAGCCGTCTTTGGTCTTTGGTGTCATCGACACCTTGTATGGTGGCGTCGGTAAATTCCAGACCCGCATCGAGGGGCGTGAATTTTCCATGACTGAACAGCGTGTGATCAACCGCTTGGTTGATGTGATCTGCGCCGAGTACAAGAAAGCCTGGCACGGCATATATCCGCTGGAACTTGACTATCAGCGCTCGGAGATGCAGCCTCAGTTTGCCAATATTGCGACACCTAGTGAAATTGTGGTTTCCACGGTGTTCCAGCTGGAAATTGGAGACATCGCCGGCGCTATTCATATTTGCATGCCGTATTCCACACTGGAGCCGATACGCGATGTGTTGTATTCGTCTACCCAGGGTGACTCCGTCGAGGTGGACCGTCGCTGGATAACCTTGCTGAGCCGGGAGATTCAGGCCGCCGAAGTGACTCTGGTGGCCGAGCTGGCTCAGGCGGAGGCAACTGTGGAGCAACTGCTGAGTATGAAGCCGGGAGACTTCATCGAGCTGGAGCGAGAGCCGCGGATTCGGGCCTCCATTGGCGGCGTACCTATATTTGAGTGCCAGTATGGAACGCACAATTCAAAGTACGCGATCCGTATTGAAGAGTGCTTACGCGGTAACGAAAGCAATGTCCCGGGAGAATTAAATGGCAACGGATGAAAAACCAGAAGACGACGATCCGATGGCCGCTTGGGCGGAAGCTCTGGAAGAGCAAAAAGTCTCGGATACGAAGGTAGAGGGCGATGACCAAGGTGGTCCTTTATTTGGCGGAGGCGCCGCAGTAGGCAAGGATGGCACCTCCCAAGACATTAATATGGTCTTGGATATTCCTGTGACCTTGTCGGTGGAGTTGGGGCGCACCAAGGTTCCTATCAAATATATTTTGCAGCTGGCCCAGGGGTCTGTGGTTGAGCTGGATGCGCTTGCGGGGGAACCCATGGATGTTTTGATCAACGGCTATTTGATTGCGCAAGGCGAGGTTGTGGTGGTCAACGATAAGTTCGGCATCCGTTTGACGGATGTGGTCACGCCTTCCGAGCGGTTGAAGCGTTTGAGCAAGGGGTAATCCATATGATGGGTCAGACCCTGCTCGTAGTTGTGCTGTTTGTCGCCTTGTTATCAATGGTACCGTTGGCGATCAAATGGATGCAGCGGCGTGTGGGCGGAGGTTTACCCGTCAATGTGAGTGGTTCCCGCTTGGTGTCTGTTGTAGCTGTTGGCCCGCAGCAAAAGGTGGTTACTGTTGAAGTTGGCCCTGACAATGCGCGGACTTGGCTGGTTCTGGGGGTTACGACCCAAAATATTACCTGTCTGCACAGCGCGCCTCTCGTGGCGTCACAGCCAAGCTATGCGGCTGTGGCGTCTTCATTGCATGACCAGGGCGTGGGCGGTGTTTAAGGTGCGCTTGTTTCGATTGTGGTTGTTCTGCGCTTGCTTTTTTGGCGTCGGCCTGCTGCCGGGGCAGGCATTTGCGCAGGCGGGGACCTTGCCGTTATTGATTGGTGCGCCGGGGCAGGGTGTAAGTTACTCCGTGCCGATACAGACATTGCTGTTCTTTACTGCGCTGTCTTTTTTGCCCGCCATTTTGCTCATGATGACCGGCTTCACGCGTATTGTTATCGTGTTGTCATTGTTGCGACAGGCCTTGGGTACGCAGTCCACTCCCCCTAATCAGATTGTGGTGGGCTTGTCTTTGTTTTTGACATTCTTCGTTATGGGGCCGACATTTGACCGCGTCTACCAAGATGCGTACCTGCCATACACAACCAATGCACTCACGTTTGAGCAAGCCCTAGACAAGGGCGAGGCGCCTGTACGTCAGTTCATGTTGAAGCAAACACGACAGTCAGATTTCGCTTTGTTCGCCAAGCTCGCCCGTCTCGCACCAAGCGTCACCTCTGAAACTGCACCACTACGTGTTTTGGTGCCCGCATTTGTTACCAGCGAGCTGAAGTCCGCATTTCAGATCGGTTTCATGATTTTCATACCGTTCCTGGTGATTGATATTGTTGTGGCCAGTGTATTAATGTCATTGGGGATGATGATGCTTTCCCCTGTATTGGTGGCATTGCCCTTCAAGTTGATGCTGTTTGTGCTGGCCGATGGGTGGAACTTGTTGATTGGCTCTTTGGCGGCCAGTTTTGTGCAGTAACCTAAGGTCTCTATGAACTCTCAAATGGTGCTGACCATGGGGCAAGAAGCCTTGTGGCTGCTATTGTTGGTGTCGTCACCGGTTCTGGCTGTGGTTCTGGTCGTCGGCTTGGTGGTCAGCATCTTTCAGGCGATTACGCAGATTCACGAGGCAACCTTGTCGTTTGTCCCTAAGCTGATTGCTGCGATGTTGACCTTTGCCATTGCTGGGCCATGGATGTTGACGACCTTGGTGGATTACATCCGCAGGACAATTGAGTCCATTCCGACGCTGGTTTTGTAAGCTGGGGTTGTTCCGGTGATCACGTTTACTGAAGCGCAGCTTGCGGCTTGGCTGTCGCCCATCGTATGGCCCTTCCTGCGAGTTCTGGCTCTGTTCAGTGTCGCGCCGGTTTTCTCAATTCGTTCCATTCCCCAGCGGGTAAAAATCGGCTTGGCATTTTTTGTGGCCTTCGCCGCGCAAGCCGGGTTGGCAGGCCAACCGTTGGTGAGCTTGAATAGTCCACAGGCCTTGGGTGCCGTGGTGCAGCAGGTTGGCGTGGGTTTGTCGATTGGTTTTGCGGTGCGGTTGGTGTTTACTTCGGTGGAGCTGGCCGGGGAGTTGGTAGGCTTGCAAATGGGTTTGAATTTCGCTTCATTTTTTGATCCTTCCAGCAATGCCCAGGTCAGCGCTGTGTCCCGTTTCATGGGGCACATGTCGACTTTGTTGTTTGTGGTTATGAATGGGCACTTGATCGTCTTGATGGCGGTGATCAAGAGCTTTGAGCGCTTCCCGGTGGATGGCAATTTTTTTGACACCCTGCAGCACATTAAGCTGTACGCGCTGGGATCCGGCTTGTTTTCGAGTGCCCTGTGGATTGCTCTACCCATGATAGGTATGCTGCTGTTTGTCAACTTGGCCATGGGAGTCATTTCCCGTGTCGCGCCGCAGATGAACATCTATTCCATAGGTTTCCCAGTCACGTTGACTATGGGGCTGGTGGGCGTCACTATTACTTTGCCCATGTTGGACCAACCTGTTATGGCGTTGATGGAAAAGGCCATCGACTTGTTCACCGCCAAATGACAGTCAGTTGGGGGCACTACTAAACTAGATTGTTGCGAATTGCGTAAACAGTGAGCTCTGCGTTGTTTGCCAGCTTTAGTTTTTCCAGGACGCGGGTTCGATACACACTGACAGTTTTGGGGCTCAGTAGCAATTCTTCGGCAATATCTGATAACCGTTTGCCTGAGGCAATTTTCACCAATGTCTGCATCTCCCGTTCGGAGAGGGCGGCATGTGGCAGCTCCAGCAGGGGTTTGGACAGGCTGTCAATTAGCATCTGGGAAACCTCGGGAGTTACATATTTGCGACCCATCATGATGGTTCGAACTGCCAGCACTAGCTCTTCCGGGTCTCCCGCCTTGTTTAAGTAGCCTTGCGCACCGGCGCGCAGGCAGCGTAAGGCGTACTGGTCTTCGGGGAACATGGAAACAACCAGTACCTTTATGGGTGAATCGGTTTCGCGCAGGCTGGCCAGCACCTCCATGCCGCCGCGTCCGGGCATATTCAAATCGAGTACAAGCACATCACATGCCGTGGTGCGCAGTAGTTCACGTACCTCGGCGTAGCTCGCCGCCTCTCCCGTGACCTGGATATCGACAGATTCGGACAGCATATCTCGTATGCCGCGTCGGACCATAGCGTGGTCGTCGCATAGAACTACATGGATCATGGGGGCTTCCCTACTCGCATTTCTGTCGTATCTTGAGGTAGGGGAACTGACAAAATAATCGACGTACCAACTCCTCCGCGGTTGCTGATGTCCAGCCATCCTCCCACGGTTTTGGCTCTTTCATGCAGTCCCCGGAGGCCAAATGCTTTGGGCTTTTCCAGGAAGGATTTGTTGAGGCCTTTGCCATTGTCTGCCACCTCCAGTGTCAATACGCCCTCTTCGTCAGTCAGCTCTATGCTGACTGCGCTGCATTCTGCATGCTTGGAGATATTGGTAAGAGCTTCCTGCGCTGTGCGGTAGGCTACAAGTTGTATGTCTTTGTTGACATGCATCTTGTCGCTGGTCGCATGTATTGAAGTCGCAATGCCTGTCCGTTTCTGGAAGCTGTGAGCAAGCCACTGGACTGCGGCTACCAATCCCTGGTCGAGAATGGGCGGGCGCAGATTCATCATGATGCGTTGGCTGGCACCCAAAGCGTGCTGCAACATTTCTAGTGCTGAGCCAATATGTCCTCGGGATGGGGCGTCTTTGTGGTGTCGAGCCAGCCAAGCCAAGTCCATTTTTACTGCGGCTAAAGCTCCGCCAATATCATCATGTACTTCACGCGCAATAGCTGCGCGCTCTTGCTCGATGGACGATTGCAGGTGCTCGGCGAGCTCGCCCAGTCTGCGTTCTGATGCGGCCAATTCCAAGTCTGCATGCTCCTTGGCTATATGCGTTTCGCGTACCTCAATGGCGCGGGCCATGACGTGGGCCAGCTTGTTGATGTCGTCCTTTAAAAGGTAGTCACTAAATCCTAGTCGTATGGCATCTACTGCGGCCGCCTCACCGATTGCTCCAGACAGCAGGATGAAGGGCGGTGGCCTGTGTCGCTGCCGAAGCTGGTTCCAGGCGTCTATGGCGGTAAATCCTGGCAATTTGTAATCCGCCAAAATGACGTCAAACGTTGACGTTTGCGTTAACCTATCAAAGGCTGCAAGTGTTTCTACACGGGTGACCTCACATGCTAGGCCTTGTCTGCGCAACGCCATGACAACCAGTTCATGGTCGACTGAGGAGTCTTCCAGGTGGAGGACCTGGATTGGACAGGCGTTGGATATGTTTTGCATGCCGTACTTTTACTGATAGTGATGCGAAAAATACGCGGTAGTAATCACTCTAGATGGGCCATTCCGATTGATTTTTCTGATTTTTCGGTAACAGGATGTGAAATAGAATTACTATCCGTCTACAACGAGGCAATTTGTCCAAGGGCTTTCCTGCAGCGACGGAGAATACATGCAAACAGAGCCTTCCATATCTTCAGGACCTGTAGTTAAGCTGCCGGTAATACTGGTTGCCGAGCTGCAGGATTCTTTGATGGTGGTTATGCACGACCTTAGCCGGCTGGAAGGTTTGCTGAGCCACACGATGGATAACCTGATGACTCGCTTCAACAGCGTGAATCTTGGCTTGCAGTCTGTACCTTTGCCAGACACCCCTGAGGTTGAGGATGTCCGGAGCAATCTTCGTGCAGCAGTAACTGAACTGCAGTTTCAGGACATGGCCTCGCAATTGATTGTGCACACTACTCTGATGCTGCAAGGCTGTGCCTTCCGTTTGGCATCGGAAACAATGGGGCAAGAAGAAGGGGAGGAGGCTGCGCCGTTTGAGTCGTTGTCTCCGGATCGCCCTAATCCGGTAACTCAAAGCGAGATGGACGCGGGCTCTGTTGAACTTTTTTGAGCCGTCCAAACCCTGTACCTAACATCCACGAGCACTCTCTTCTTTAGCTGGAGTTTTTCATGTATTCGATTCTTGCCGTTGACGACTCACCCTCAATGCGAAAGATGGTGTCATTTACTTTGACCGGGGCTGGCTACCAAGTCATTGAGGCTGTCGATGGGCAAGATGCTTTCGAAAAAGCCCAGTCTCACACCATTGATTTGGTGCTTGCCGACCAAAACATGCCGAGGCTTGACGGAATAGGCCTTACCCGGCTACTGCGTGAGCACCCGAAGTTCAAAACCATCCCCATTCTGATTTTGACTACGGAGTCGAGTGATCAAATGAAGCAGGCTGGTCGCAGCGCTGGTGCTACTGGGTGGCTTGTTAAGCCTTTTGACCCCACACGACTGATCGAAGTAATTCAAAAAGTTATTCGCTGACCAACGGTGGTTTGGTAAGGCAACACAGGAGTTTGTATGGCTGAGATGCACCAAGAGAGTTCGGGCGCTGATTTTGATCTGACGCAGTTCTATCAAATTTTCTTTGAAGAAGCTGGCGAAAATTTGGATCAAATGGAGCAGATGCTGCTGGATCTGGACCTGGCTAATACGGATGATGAAGAGCTTAATGGGATTTTTCGTTGCGCCCACTCCATCAAGGGCGGTGCAGCCACATTTGGATTTTCGGATGTAGCCGAGCTAACCCATCAAATGGAGTCTCTGCTCGACCGCTTGCGGCGCCATGAGTTGAAGTTGATTCCCCCCATGATCGATGCTTTGCTGGAGTCCGCAGATGCATCGCGCAGTTTGTTGGCGCGGCACCAGGCGGGCGGCGAGGGGACTGCCGTGTCTACGTCTGCTTTGGTGAAGCGAATTAGCATATTGGCCGCCGGTGAAGTTCCGCCTCCTGCAGTGGCCGCACCAGCGCCAGCGGTGCCGGCTGTGACGGTCGCCCCGATCGCCAGCAATAAACCCGGAGGAACCCGCTCCTTGGAAATTCGCATTGGCCCGCTGGAGCGCCCAGAGCAAGCGGATCCAATACATGAGTTGTTCAGAGATATTCCAGGCTTGGGTTCCGTGACCAGTTTGCCGAGCGACCAGCCTGACACCCGTGTTTTTGCGGTTGAAACTACGTCCACAGATGCAGATCTACTCGATTTGTTCGTGTTTCATGTTGCCAAAGAAAAAGTCCTGATCCGTGATCGGGCTGAAGCAGCAAGTGCTGTTGTGGCTGAAGCCGCTCCTTCGGTTGCGGAGGCTGCCGGTGCCGCAGTGTCGCCAGCCAGCGAGGAAGAGTACGGTTTTTTTGTGGGGGCGCCCGGTCACCCGGAGGAGCGTGCGGTAGTCGTTTCTGTAGATGGACCCAAGGCTGGCAAAGCTGAGCCTAAAGCGGCCGCCCAGACGCCTCTTGAGGCCACCACTATCCGCGTAGATATTAAAAAGGTTGATCAATTGATCAACCTGGTGGGTGAGTTGGTTATCACTCAAGCCATGCTGGCCCAAAACAGCCAAGGTTTGGACCCCGCCATGCACCAGCAACTGTTTGCGGGTCTTGCGGATCTGGACCGCAATACCCGGGACTTGCAGGAGTCAGTGATGTCTATCCGCATGATTCCGATGTCGATAGTTTTCAGTCGCTTCCCTCGAATGCTGCGTGATTTAGCGAACCGCTTGGGCAAGAAGGTGGATTTTGTGACCCAGGGTGAAGCTACAGAGTTGGACAAAGGCTTGGTAGAAAAGATTACCGATCCGTTGACGCATTTGGTACGCAATAGCTGCGACCATGGGATTGAAATGCCGGAAGATCGCCTTGCGGCAGGCAAATCTGAAAATGGCACCATCACGCTGTCTGCTGCACACCAGGGCGGTTCTATCGTGATTGAAGTCCGAGACGATGGCCGCGGCATGTCGCGCGAGAAAATCTTACGCAAAGCCCGGGAGCGCGGGCTTGATGTCAGTGACGGTATGTCTGATTCAGAAGTGTGGCAGCTGATTTTTGCCCCAGGTTTTTCTACTGCCGATGTCGTGACAGATGTGTCCGGGCGTGGCGTCGGCATGGACGTCGTCAAGCGCAATATTGCCTCGCTCAACGGAACGGTTGATATTGATTCCAGCGAAGGTTTTGGCATGAAGGTGTCTGTACGCCTTCCGTTGACGCTGGCCATCATGGATGGTATGTCGGTCAGCGTGGGGGATGAGGTCTACATACTACCCTTGTCGTCTGTGGTGGAGTCTTTCCAGGTCAATGATGAGTCTGTTAGTACGGTTGCACAGGGTTCGCAGCTGGTGAAGGTTCGCGAGGAATACATGCCCGTGATCGCCCTGGAAAAGATTTTCCAAGTGCCTATCCTTGACGCAGACAAGGCCAACAACATCATGGTGGTTGTGGAGTCAGAAGGTAGCCGTGTGGCCCTGCTGGTGAACGAGTTGCTGGGGCAGCACCAGGTTGTGGTGAAGAACCTTGAGTCCAACTATCGCAAAGTCTCTAATGTGTCTGGCGCCACCATCATGGGCGACGGTAAAGTGGCATTGATTCTGGATATTGGTGCGTTGGTGCGCCGCTCGCGCCATTGATGCTGTAGCGTCAGCGCAAACTGTTAGACCTTGAAGGAGAGAGATATGGGTGCAATGGAACGAGCAGATGATTTGACTACTGCTGCACGGGAGTATTTGACTTTTAGGTTGAGCCAGGAGGAGTACGGCATCGACATTCTCAAGGTGCAGGAAATTCGTGGATACGAGCCCCCTACGCGTATCGCCAATGCTCCAACCTTCATCAAGGGGGTGGTTAATTTGCGTGGCACGATCGTGCCTATCGTGGACATGCGGCTCAAGTTCAACTGCTCAGAGGCCGAGTACAACAGCTTTACTGTCGTCATCATTTTGAATCTGCGTAGCCGCATCGTGGGCATTGTCGTGGATTCGGTAAGTGACGTGCTCGAGCTTGCCGCTGACAGCATCAAGGCTGCGCCAGATATCGAAAGCATCATTGACAACGGCTGCATACTGGGATTGGGCTCGGTAAATGAGCGGATGCTGATTTTGTTGGATATTGAGCGGCTAATGTCGGGCGCCGATATGGCTTTGTCTGCCGACTGAACCGTGCTTCTCCATGCTTCAGAGCTATTCACCTGCTGCAGCCAATAACGGTCCTGTTGCCGAGGGCCGGGAGTTCATTTGGACGGACGCTGATTTCGAGCGCGTCCAGTCGCTGATATACAAGCATGCGGGTATCAAATTGCACGATGGCAAGCATGCCATGGTGTACAGCCGCTTGTCGCGCAGGTTGCGTGAAACGGGGCACGCTAGTTTCCATGAATACTTGGGGTGGCTTGAGCGCTCCGATGGCCCAGAGTGGCAAGAGTTTGTGAATGCCCTCACCACTAATCTGACCGCTTTTTTTCGCGAGCAGCACCATTTTGAAATGCTTGCTGCTTTGCTGAAGTCTCGGCCCGCAGCTACCCCTTGGAACGTTTGGTGCAGCGCATCCTCTACGGGTGAAGAGCCGTACTCGATCGTCATGACAGCGATGGAGTCCTTGGGGGCTGGTGCTGCATTCAAGTTGGCGGCCAGTGACATTGATTCCAAGGTGTTGGCGTCGGCTGCGCAAGGCATTTACCGCTTGGACAATCTCAAGGGGTTGGACCAGGCTCGGATGCAAAAATTCTTGTTGCGGGGCAAGGGCGAAAACGCTGGTTTGGTGCGTATCAAGCCCGAACTGCGTCGCATGATTGATTTTCTGAGTATCAATTTAATTCGTAACGACTGGCCGTTCCGGGATCCATTTGACGTTGTCTTCTGTCGCAATGTCATGATTTATTTCGATGCCGCAACCCAGCGTGCTGTGCTAGAGCGCATTCATCGCGTCATGAAGCCCGGTGGTATGTTGTTTGTGGGTCATGCGGAAAATTTCAGTGAATCTCGGGACCTGTTCATATTGCGTGGGAAGACGTGCTATGAACGCTGCTGAATGTTTTTTTGCTGTGGTGGTTCGTGGCTTGGTATGCAGGCGATAGGCTCTATTGCGTTGGATGATTGACGACTATGGATATTCCTAGAACTGCGGGCCCTACTCTCGCCCAGCGCATGGCGGCGGGTGAGTTTCCCATTGGACCAGATGCTGATCGTCGTCGTGCTGCGCGGGTGGGGGCATTGCCCGGCGGCAGGCCGTTGGGCGAACGTGACTGCACGCTTGAGCAGTTGAAGAGCCGTCCTCGTAAGCCGGGCGAAGCTTCTTTTTTCTACGCAGATCACCATTTCCAGTTCAACGCGGTCAAGGTACTTCCTGGTGAGTACTTTGTGTCAGATGAGAGCCTAGTCATCATGACGGTGCTGGGGTCTTGTATTGCAGCATGTTTGTGGGACAGCCGGGCTCAGGTAGGTGGGATGAACCATTTCATGTTGCCTGATGGCGATGATGGCTCGGGTGCGGGACGCTATGGTTCCTACGCCATGGAGCTGCTTATCAATGAGATGCTCAAGAGCGGTGCTCGTCGGGAAACCATGCAGGCCAAGATTTTTGGTGGCGGCCAGGTGATGTCCAATTTCACCACCATGAATGTGGGTGAGCGCAATACGCAGTTTGTAATTGACTACTTGCAGACGGAGCGTATTCCGTTGCTGTCGCAAGATGTGTTGGATATTTATCCGCGTAAAGTATGCTTTTTCCCCGTGACGGGTAAGGCTATGGTGAAGCGTCTGGCCCATGCACATCCAGACCAGGCGGTGACGGAGCGGCGTGGTAATGTGGCTACGGTGGTGAAGTCCACTTCGGGTGGATCGGTCGATTTGTTTTAGTCAGGTGGGGTGATGAAGAAGATCCGTGTGTTGGTAGTGGACGATTCGGCTTTGGTGCGTAGTTTGTTGACAGAAATCATCAACCGCCAAGCTGATATGGAGTGCGTAGGTGCGGCTAACGACCCTTTGATTGCGCGTGAAATGATCCGCAGCCTGGATCCCGATGTGATTACCTTGGACGTGGAAATGCCGCGCATGGACGGTATCGATTTCTTGGGCCGTCTGATGCGCCTGCGCCCCATGCCCGTGGTGATGATTTCGACAATGACCGCCCAGGGGGCTGAAGTTACCATGCGCGCCCTAGAGTTGGGGGCTGTGGACTTTGTTGCCAAACCGCGTATCGGTTTGGCTAATGGATTGAAGGATCTGGCTGCAGAAATCGTGGACAAGGTGCGTGTCGCATCGGTGGCCCAGTTCCGCCGCCCCCCGGCGCTAGCACTGGGTGAGCAAATTGGCGCGGCACCCACGCCAGTAGCGCGCCCTTCCAATACTTTGATCGGGCGATTGTCTACAGAGAAAATGATCTGTATCGGGGCTTCCACCGGTGGCACCGAGGCGATCAAGGAAATTTTGGTGCGCATGCCGGCAGATGCGCCAGCTATTGTGATTACCCAGCATATGCCGCCTGGTTTCACGACCAGCTTTGCGGCTCGTTTAAACAGCTTGTGCCAGATCACGGTCAAAGAAGCGGCGCAGGGCGAACGCATACTGCCCGGCCATGCCTACATTGCGCCGGGCGGAAAGCAATTCCGGGTGGGGCGCAGCGGGGCTAACTATGTGGCCGTGGTGGAGGATGGCGAGCCCGTCAACCGACACCGTCCATCGGTGGAGGTCTTGTTTCTTTCGTGCGCCGAGATGGTCGGCCGGAATGCTTACGGCATCATGCTCACGGGCATGGGCAACGATGGCGCGCGCGCCATGCGTGAAATGCACGACAAAGGTAGCTACAACTACGTGCAAGACGAGGCCAGCTGCGTGGTGTTTGGCATGCCGCGCGAGGCCATTGCCCATGGCGCCGCGGATGAAGTTTTGCCGTTAGACAAAATTGCGCCTGCTTTGCTGACCAAGCTTGGGGCTGGTGGCGACCGTCTGCATAACCGCATTTAACGGTAGTAAACGCAGCGCCAGATGGCTGAAGAAATCTGCCTCTGGCGCAGGAATTAGCTGCGCATGCAGCTATCACTACTGTAGCAATCAGCTGCTGAGCATCTCCCAGCGTTCTAGTGCAGCTAGTAGTAATTCATCGATCTCTGCATTGCGTTGAGCCAAGGCGGCAGCCTTGGTGGCGTCTGTGGAGTAGATGCTGCCGTCGGCCAACTCCGCGTTGATGGTGGCCTGCTCCTGTTCTAACTGGCTAATCTGTGCGGGCAAGCCATCCAGTTCACGTTGTTCCTTGAAACTGAGCTTGCGGGCTTTGCCGGCCGTTGACGTCATAGTTGTCGATTTTTGCTCTGCATTTGATAGCGGAAGCTGTTGATTTGGTGAGCGCTGTGGCGTATTTTTTCTATTGGTTTCCGCAATCATTTTGGCGCGCTTGCTCTGGATCAACCAGTCTTGCACGCTGCCTTCGTATTCACGCCAGAAGCCAGGACGCTCTTCTGGCTCATGTGCAATGATGCTGGTGACCACGTTGTCCAGGAATGCCCGGTCATGGCTGACCAGGAAAACCGTGCCGTCGTAGTTTTGCAGCAGGTCTTCCAGCAGTTCCAGGGTGTCGATGTCCAGGTCGTTGGTCGGTTCGTCCAGCACCAACACGTTGGCGGGGCGGGCGAACAAACGGGCCAGTAGCAAACGGTTGCGTTCGCCCCCAGACAGAGAGCGGACTGGCGAATTGGCGCGCGCCGCCGAGAACAGGAAGTCACTCAGATAGCTTTTCACGTGTTTGCGCTGGTTGCCGATCTCGATCCATTCGCTGCCTGGACTGATGAAGTCCTCCAGTGTGGCGTCCAGATCCAGTGCGTTGCGCATCTGGTCGAAGTATGCGACCTGTAAATTGGCCCCTTGGCGGACCTTGCCGCTGTCGGGTTGGATTTCGCCCAAAATGAGCTTGAGCAAAGTGCTTTTGCCGGCGCCGTTGGCTCCGAGCAGGCCGACCTTGTCGCCTCGCAAAATGACGTCGCTGAAGCCCTTGACGATGACCTTGTCGCCGAAGGATTTGCTGACATCGGTTAGCTCCGCCACGATCTTGCCACTGGACTGGCCAGACGCCACATCCAGATTCACGCTTCCTTGTGCGTCTCGGCGTGCGACGCGGCTGCTGCGCAGCGCTTCCAAGCGGCTGATGCGGCTTTGGCTGCGGGTGCGACGCGCTTCCACGCCCTTGCGTATCCAGATTTCCTCTTGTGCCAGTAGCTTGTCGGCCTTGGCGCTGATAACGGCCTCCTGTGCCAGCTGCTCCTCCTTCTGCAGCACATACTGTTCGAAGTTGCCAGGGTAGGAGCCAAGCTTGCCACGGTCAAGTTCCACAATGCGGGTCGCAACGCGGTTCAGGAAGCTGCGGTCATGGGTGATTGTGATCAGGCTTCCTTTGAAGTCGATCAGCAGGTCCTCTAGCCACTCGATAGAGTCCAGATCCAGGTGGTTGGTTGGCTCGTCAAGTAGCAGCACGTCGGGCTTGGCTACCAATGCTTGCGCCAATGCCACGCGCTTCTTGGTGCCGCCAGACAGAGTTCCGACGATGGCCTCGGGGTCTAGATGTAGGCGGTGCAGAGTTTCCTCTACGCGCTGCTCCCAATTCCACGCATCGAAGGCTTCAATTTGAGATTGCAATGCGTCTAGGTCTACCCCGTCGGCGCCGGAAAGATACAAATCCCGGGCTTCAATGACGGCGGCAAGGCCTACGCTGGCGGCTTTGAAGATGGTGACATCCGGGTCTAGTGCAGGTTCCTGGGCCACGTAGGCTATGCGTAAGCCTTGCTGCACGTGCATGGCTCCGTCGTCAGGCTTTTCCAGCCCTCCCAGGATCTTGAGCATGGATGACTTGCCAGCCCCGTTGCGGCCAATGAGGCCTACACGCTCCGTAGTTTCAAGTGAAAAAGCGGCTTTGTCGAGCAATGCGACGTGACCAAAAGCCAGTTGGGCGTCGAGTAGGGTAATGAGTGCCATGTTGTGGCGATTATCCTGCCTTGAAGTGTGTCCTTGTGCGTGCATGCGTAGGTAGCTGTCCCATCCATCGGGGGGGCAACTCAACATGGGCGGGCGCGGGTGCTAGGCCTTTGGCCGCGTCCTAGATACATTTGGCGACGCGGGTACCTTTTCGTAAGCAAGTAAGTAAATGTGCAGAAGGCGTAGCTCTCGCTAAAATCCGGTATATACTTTAAGGCTGCGCTGATGAATACTACCGAGTAGGTGGTACTCTGCGGCAGGGAAGAAAAAAGAAATTTAATCTTCAGCTTTAAAAAGCATGCTAGAATACAAGGCTTCGCTGATCACAGCGAGTCAAGCAAAGCGAAGTAAAAGGCGCTGAGCTGATCCTTAAAAATATACAGCCGATAAGCGTGGGCGTTTGAATG